>CALYOC010000119.1 GCA_945227095.1 uncultured Clostridia bacterium | reverse complement strand
TTTGCGGACAGAAAATTATCCGCCGCGTCGGAAATTCGTTTCCATTCCTCGTCGCCTAAATCTCCGCTTCTGAATTTATACGAATCAACCAACGCTTCGCTCGAAAGAAGTCTTTCCGCAAGCTGTTCTCTTGACATTTCAAGGGAGAAGAATACAACCTTCTTTTTCGCCAACACACCGATATTACGGCACAGGTTGAGCGCAAATGACGTTTTACCCATAGCCGGCCTCGCACCTATGAGAATCAAATCGGACTTGTTAAAGCCGGATATTGTATTGTCCAAATCGCTGTAACCTGTTTCAATTCCTTTATACAGGTCCTTATCATCGCCCTGCAAGGTGCTCAAACGGACAAATACCTCGTTTGTAATTACTTCTTTAAGCAATTTTGGCTCATTGCCCGATGTTCTGCCCGAGCGAATGTCATATATTCTCTTCTCCGCCGCGTCAAGTACCGCGGAAACTTCCTCCGTCATTGTTTCAGCGTCTTCAATAGTATTTTTAGACGCAGTAATAAGCCGTCTTAAATAGAATTTGTCACGAACAACATCGGCATACTTTGTAATATTCGCAACACTCGGCACGCTTCCCGCAAGCTCTGCAAGGTAATTTTTACCTTCGGAATCGCTGAAAACGCCCTTTTTGACAAGCTCGTCAAGAACAAGCAACGGGTCAATGGTTTTGCCCGTTGTGTACATAAGATAAACAGTGGTGAAAATCTCTCTGTTTTGGGGTATATAAAACTCCTCCGGTGATACATGAAGTACCGCCTCGGACATACAGCCGGGGTCTTTCAATACACAACCCAAAACCGCCTGCTCCGACTCCGGACTGCAAGGCATATTTTCAATATCAAAAAATTCGTTCATTTTAACTCTCCGCAGTTAAAAATTTAAAATCAGTTTTCGGGATTTACCGAAACATAGAGATGAGCGACACCACCCTGAGGCAATTTGATGTCCGCACTGAAGGTTCCGAAAGATTTAATATCCTCGCAGACAATTTTCTTCTTAGCAATCTCTATACCTGTCTGCTTTGCAACGGCGGCGGAAATATCCTTTGAGGGTACACTTCAGAAAAGCCTTCCGTTTTGACCTGCATTTGCAGTGAGTTTAATCGTCTTTCCTTCAAGAGCAGCAGCCGTTTCCTTTGCAGCCTTTAACTCTTGGTCGCGGTGATACTTATCCGCCGAAATCCTGTTTTTGAGCTCGTTCATAGCCTTCGCGTCAGCCTCAACGGCAAGACCTTTGGAAATGAGGAAGTTTCTTCCGTATCCGTCATTGACTGTGACAAGTTCGCCCTTTTTGCCCAAGCTCTTAACATCTTGTTTTAAGATAACCTTCATTTGCTAAACCTCCATTATAAATGACAAAACCATCGGGTTTCTCTTAGTTTTCTTATACATAAGATGGCTGACATTCTCGCGTATCACCGAATTGAGGTGCGACATATCCCTGCCGCCGCTTGTGAGATATTTCTCAATATCTCTGAACGCAAGATCCTTCGCCTGCGATATTATCTCCTCGTTATCTTTCATATAGATAAATCCGCGGGAAATGAATTCAGGTCCCGCAATAATGTCTCCCATATCCTTATCAATCGTGGCAACTATCGCCACAAGTCCTTCGGAAGCCAATCTGCTTCTGTCGCGGAGAACGACATTGCCTACATCGCCGACTCCGGAACCGTCAACAAAGACAAGTCCTGCGGGCACCTTTTCGGCAAGCTTTATCCCCTTATTGCTTATACTGTATTTCTCGCCGTTGTCGGCTATAATTATTGAGCTTTTTTCCATTCCCATATCAAGTGCGATTTGAGCGTGTTTGCGAAGGTGCTTTTGCTCACCGTGAACAGGGATAAAATACTTCGGCTTGATAAAATTGAGCATCAATTTAAGTTCCTCACGGCACGCGTGTCCCGAAACATGAGTATGGTGCATATTTTCATAAACCACATCTGCTCCGAGCATCATAAGAGCATTGACGACATTCCCTACTCCCTTTTCGTTTCCGGGAATGGGTGTAGCCGATATTATAACGCGGTCATTTGGCCCGATTTCAACCTTTCTGTGCTCGCCGAGAGCCATCTTTGAAAGCGCCGCCATAGGCTCGCCCTGTGAACCCGTGGTGATAAGAACCATCTTTTCATCGGGATAATTCTTAATATGCTCCTGCGGAACAAGAAGATTTTCGGGAACATTCAAATATCCGAATTTTTGCCCGATTTCAACTACATTCTCCATACTTCTTCCGAGGACGGATACTCTCCTGCCCATTCTTCTCGACAAGTCGAGTATCTGCTGAATCCTGTGAACATTGGAAGCGAAGGTTGCAACGATTATACGCTTATTTCTCGCACCTCTGAACAAAGTTTCAAAGCTCTCTCCGACGCGGCTCTCACTCAAGGTGTAGCCCTCTTTCTCGGCATTGGTGCTGTCCTGCAAAAGTGCAAGCACTCCCTCTTTTCCTATCTCGGAAAATCGGGCTAAATCAATCACATCTTGATCTACGGGCGTCATATCAATTTTAAAATCTCCCGTTTGAACGACCGTTCCCGCTCCCGTTCTTATCGCAAGCGCAACTGCGTCCGGTATGGAGTGATTTACATGGATGAATTCAATATCAAACTTTCCAAGCTTGATATGCTCACCGGGCTTTACGACATTGAGCGAGGAAGTTTGCAAAATGCCGTGCTCTTTAAGCTTGCATTTAATCAATTCAATAGTGAGCCTTGTGCTGAATACGGGAATATTTATCTCTTTGAGCAAATACGGAATTGCGCCGATATGGTCCTCATGCCCGTGAGTGACGACAATGCCTTTGATTTTATCCGCATTCTCGCTGACATATGTGAAGTCGGGAAGAACCGCGTCAACTCCGAGCATTGTTGTATCGGGAAACGCAAGTCCGCAATCGACGATAAACATATCGCCCTCGTACTCATACAGCGTGAAGTTTTTGCCGATTTCATTGAGTCCGCCCAAAAATGATATTTTGATTTCCGAATTATTCTTTGTGTAATGCTTACCTGCACTCTTTCTTGCCTTTGCATTTTTACCCGCAGGTCTTTTTGCGGTGGATTTAATATTCTTTTTTGTCTGCTTTGCAGGCTGTTTGTTGACTAACTTTGCTCCGCCTGATTTTTTAGACGAATTTTTCGGAGCAGTTCTCTTTTTCCTTACGGGAGTCTTTCCCTGTGCTCCCTTTTGCTGTTTTTCAGCCATAAACTAATTTTTCAACCTTTCTCAAATATAAATTTTTGTATATGTAAAACGAAATATTATTAAAATATTAAAATACATGGATAAATATTGTACTACAACACCGAGATAGTGTCAAGGCAAACCATGTAAAATGTAAAAATAAATATCACTTGTTTTATTAGTATAATCTGACAAAAACAGCATTTCTTTGTTGTCAGATTTGCACAAGAAAAATTTACCTTAAAACACTTTTTCAATAAGATATTTTGGGTAGAAAAAGCAAAAAAATACCGGCGTCTGCCGGTATTTTTGTATTCCTAAAGTGATAAATAATAGTTTACCGCCAAGCGGTCGCAGCGCTCGTTGTACTCATGCCCGGCGTGTCCCTTCACCCAATGAATATTGATATTATGTATTTCACTCAAAGCCAAAAGTTCCTCCCACAGGTCGGCATTTAAAGCCGGTTTTTTGTCCTTTTTCCGCCAGCCGTTTGCTTTCCAAGACTGCGCCCAGCCCTTTCCGCTGTCTCTTATACACATCTCCGCGCCCACGAGACAAGCGGCAAGCTCGGATGCC
>CALYOC010000118.1 GCA_945227095.1 uncultured Clostridia bacterium | reverse complement strand
GGGCTAAATTCAGAAAGATTAAACCATACCCCTCTTTATTCAGGACACCCCAAGAGCGGTTTTTTTGCATTTAGGCAGAATAGCAATCCGAGCTTAATTTTAGATTTAAATCATAATTATATTTTTTTATTAATTATTATAAAAAAAACTTTACAACTTTTATATTTAGTGATATAACTATTATGTTATAGATTTTTCTGTCTAAATGAGTATTATGTGCGTCTTATAATTTGCAGCATAAATAATAAAATTTTACCCAAGCCGTTTTTTATTTTTATTAAAGTTTTAAAAAATAGATTTTATTTTTTCTATTTTTGGGAAAGGAGGAGTGCGCTATGCAGATAAAACACAACGCCGTGAATACGCGTAGCATCGCCAAAGATGTCTTGCGCAAGCTAATCATTGTTATTGCGGCGGTTGTGCTTTTCAGCGGCATTTCTTCTTTCTTTTATTACCTGTCAACCCGCGTTTCCGCCGAGGAGGCGAGTACGGTTGCCGAAACCATTTCTACAAACCTTCAAAACGGAAGCTTTGAGCAAGATCAGACATGGGCATCGACTTATACACAGATAACGCAGGATAAAGTTCCGTACTGGAACACAACGGCGTTCCAAGGAAAAATCGAACTATTTAAAGAAAATAACGGCACTTATATCAGAAACGGAAGTACTGCGGTTAGGCTCAAACCCACGGACGGAAATATAGCCGCGGAGCTCAATGCCGATGAGGAGAGTACTCTGTATCAGATAGTCAGGACTACTCCGTCGAGTATATATCAATGGGGACTCGACCACGGCTCGCGTAACGGAACGGATACGATGGCGCTGATTATCGGTCCGAGCCAAACCAATGTTCCGTCCAAGCCGAGCAAAGCGGGCAGAGACCAATTTATGCAGATGGTTGACTGGCTTATTGAGCAGAAAATGACTTCGGTTAAAACCGAGGCGGGCTTGGGAGAGCAAATCACCGTTTACAGTAAAAAATTCGGTACGAAGGGTACCTTTGAGGACAACGCGGGCGGCAACGCATTCAGCAAGACTCCGAGCAGTATTTATACTGAGAAGTGGAAAGTTTGGATTATAGCCGACAGCAAGGCGGCTGAAGGCGTGACGGTGAACCCATGGGGAAAGTATGGCTCGAATGCTGAGAGCGAAAATGATAGTTCCTCAGGCTCAAGCGGCTCTAAAACGGAGATTGATTTTAACAAGTATTACTATTACAATGTTCCGGAGAAGCAAAACAGTACTTTGTTTGCCTTTGTATCGGTCGGTTATGATAAATCAATCGCACCCGTGGGAAAGGAAAAAACATTCGGTAACTTCCTTGATAATATCAACTTCAAGCTGTACCACCCGCTTTCCGGTAGTACCACAAATCACGGAAGCGCCGTCGTTGTCAAGAGTGACGGAACAATTCAGGGCGGAACGGTACAGGGTGAATATACCGTAACCGTTGACGGTAAACTTGCAACATATGTCGATGACGGAGGTTCGCTTAAGATTCAGGCGGTTGTCAGTAAACAAAATTCGGATGACGGATGCGACTTCATAGGAGCTTATTATACAAAGATTGATGAAAACGGAAATTCCGTTATCCAATTTATAAACCTTGCGGATAACGTGGTCGAGGACGACGGCACTCTGACCGAAGAACAAAAGGCGGGCAAGTGGGTGCTGCCTCATAATGACGCAGGCGATTTAATATACACCTATTGTATCGAAAATATAACTAATGCAACAGACCTTCACTTCGTCTTCGTTAAGAGCCCTACGGTTACATATGAGCCAAACGGCGGTAAGCCGTATGTTATCCCCGAAAGATGGCACACCGATGAAAGTGAAAATGTTTACAGCTTTAAGCCTATAGCAGATGTTGTCGATCCCGAGACGGGGATACCAATCACATATATTCCACCCTATGTTTCAAAGGCGGCGGAGGGATACGAAGGCTGGAAATTTATCGGCTGGAAGCTTACGGGAGATAAGGTTGCCGATTCATCAGGAAATGAGCTGGTAAATGCCGACAAACTCGACTCGCTGATACTTCCTGCCGAGCATACAATCGCCTGTGATTACAGCTTAGGTGACGCGACGACAGTCTATGCACCACAGTATTTTAAGGTGTATAGCGGCAATACTGCTCTCACAAAAAATCCGATTATAGATGAAGCACAGTACAGCGGCGGTAAATGGACCGACTCAGGCGAAGAAAAGTTGTATGCCAATATGCACAAGGGTATCACAATGGTTGCGCAGTGGCGCTGGAGACAGGCTATTTTCCCAATGATTGTTGACAAGAACGGAACCGTTTCCGAATCTACCGACGGCGGAACGGTTGAATTTACAAGGGTGACTGACACTTCGGACGAGAACTACATTGCGAATTATACTGAAAACGGCGCTAAGGCATATCACGCCGCAACGAGTGAAACAGTGACTATCAAAGCAATTCCGAAGGAAGGCTGTACCTTTATCGGCTGGTATGACTCAAACGGAGACCTTATTTCTACCAATTTGGAATATACCTTCACTGAAAATAAAGAGAGCGTTAAAAACTTCTATGCTCACTTTTCAAATACAGTCACACAGACATATATCAGGCAGCTGAAGAACGGCGATGCCTGGGACGATATAGATGATGACAGCGTAGGAACACTTGACCGCTATACATATGTCGATGCCGTAGGCAGTCCGATTAGCTCCACAGCAACGGCAAAGACAGGATACCGTTTTGTCGGCTGGTATGACTCGGAGGGAAATCCGGTTGCCGACGATATGATTGTTAACAATGTTACAATCAGCTATATTACAAGCGGCGACGCCACCTACTATGCGAGATTTGTAACTGCCTACACCTTGAATGTTAGTAAGATTGACGGTGACAAATCTACGGAGAGTAAAAAGGTTCCTCTTGCCGGTGCGGAATTCAGCTTGTACAAAAAGGACGACAGCGGAACAAAATCAATAACCTATGAGGGACAGAAAATAAAATGCAGTTTAATTGAAACAGTTGCAACAGTATTGAACAGCAGTAAAACACAGGCAACTGCGTCATTTAAGGACAAGCTTGTCTTAGGTGAGGAATATTATCTCATTGAAAAGAAAGCTCCGTCGGGTTACCGATTGCTCGAAAGTGCAATTAAAGTCACCATTGACGATTCGGGAGCAAGTGCCCTAATCGATGGAATATCAAAAGAAATAACGAAGAAGGAGGTTAATATTGAACTTGCGAACTATTTGACGCTGACTGTGCCATTATCCGGTGGGCTGTTGACCGGAGACTGGTTTACGGCAGCGGGAACCTCGTTGCTGGTAGCAGCGGCAATCGGTTTGTTTGGTTTCGGAATAAGCCGACTGAAAAATAAAAAAACAAAATTTTAATTTAAAAAAGAAAGGAAACAAAAAAATGAAAAGCAAAAAATTAGTAGCACTTTTATTGACCGTAGTTTTTGCCCTCGGCGTATTGCCCATGGGCGCGCTTGCGGCGCAGAGAAATGTTGTTGCAGGCTCAAAGGCTTCTATCACAGTTGATAAGGCCGTTGAAAATGATGTCTTCGCTGCTTACAAGGTAATTGATATTACTTATAACGCCGCGAACAACACATTGTCTTACGCGTGGAATGCCGCTTTCGCAAATTACTTTAACGGCACTACCGTAGAGGAGTTTGCTGCACTTGCAGATGATTCTGACGAGCTTAAGAACCTTATTGCAGGATTACCCGCATACATCGCGGCAAACTCAATTGCACCCGCAAAAACAGCAACAGCAACAGCTGCCGGTGCAGATTAT
>CALYOC010000117.1 GCA_945227095.1 uncultured Clostridia bacterium | reverse complement strand
AGCTCTACACGCGTACGCTCGTCGGCAGCGGCAGATGTGTATACGAGACATAGAGACATCTATTCGCGGGGGCGCAGCGGCAGGCCGGCGTGTGCAATTCCGTTTACACTTGTTGATTTCTTTCCGGAAGATTTTTTACTATTTGTAGATGAGAGTCATGTTATGCTTCCGCAGGTGCGCGGAATGTACGGCGGCGACCGAAAGAGGAAGGAAAACCTTGTCGATTTCGGGTTTCGACTTCCGAGTGCTTTTGACAACAGACCCTTGAGATTTGATGAATTTTATGACAAGGTCAATAAGGTGATATTTGTCAGTGCGACACCGGGCGATTTTGAAAAGGAGCATTCGTCGCGGATTGTTCAGCAGGTTATCAGACCGACCGGACTTTTAGACCCGGAGGTAATTGTCAAGCCCATAGACGGACAGATTGATGACTTAATAGGTGAGATAAATGAGCGTACAAAGAAAAATGAACGCGTCTTGGTGACAACGCTTACAAAAAAGATGGCGGAGGATTTGACCGATTATCTTGAAGGAGTCGGAATTAAGGTTCGCTATATGCACTATGATATAGATACCATAGAGCGAATGGAGCTTATAAGGGATTTGAGAATGGGTGAGTTCGATGTACTCGTCGGAATCAACCTTCTGCGTGAGGGGCTCGATATCCCCGAAGTGTCGCTTGTAGCGATTCTCGACGCGGATAAGGAGGGCTTTTTGAGGAGTGAGACAAGCCTTATCCAGACGATAGGCAGAGCGGCGAGAAATGCCGACGGACAGGTGATAATGTATGCGGACACAGTTACCCGTTCAATGGAAAACGCCATCAGGGAGACCTTTCGCAGGCGCGAGATACAGAATGATTACAACGAGCGGCACGGCATAGTTCCGCGCACGATAAAGAAAGATATCAGAGAGATTTTAGAGATTTCAACACATACGGACGAAGAGCTCAAGCCGAGCAGGCGTATGAGTAAGAAGGAGAGAGAGGCGCTTATAACAAAGCTGACCGCCGAAATGAAGCAGGCGGCAAAGATACTTGAGTTTGAACACGCCGCCTACCTTCGTGACAGAATTGAAAAACTCAGACAAGGGAAGTAAGTATGGCTAAAAAAGACATTTTTGTAAAAGGTGCGAGAGAACACAATTTAAAGGATATTGATGTGCGCATTCCGAGGGACAGCCTGACTGTTTTTACGGGTCTCTCCGGTTCGGGAAAGTCGAGCCTTGCCTTTGACACAATCTATGCCGAGGGACAGCGCCGGTATGTCGAGTCATTATCCTCGTATGCAAGGCAGTTTCTCGGGCAAATGGAAAAGCCGGATATGGACTATATCGAGGGCTTGTCTCCCGCCATATCAATTGACCAGAAAACAACATCTAAGAATCCCCGTTCGACCGTGGGAACGGTGACGGAGATTTATGACTATCTGCGCCTTTTGTATGCGCGGATAGGAATTCCCCATTGTCCCGTTTGCTCAAAGCCAATTGAGAAGCAAACGGTTGACCAGGTCGTTGACCGAGTGCTCAAATTGCCTGAGAATTCCCGAATACAGGTTCTCTCACCCATAGCCAGAGGTAAAAAGGGTGAGTTTAAAAAGGAGCTTGAGTCCGTCAGGAAATCGGGGTATGTCAGAGTGATAATTGATGACATCACCTATGACCTGTCAGAGAAGATAAAACTTGATAAGAATAAGAAGCACACTATCGAGGTAGTCGTTGACCGCCTTGTGATAAAATCGGGCATTCGCTCACGCCTTGCGGACAGTATTGAAACGGCGGTCAAGCTGTCCGGCAGCAGCGTTGTGATAGATTTAGTCGGCTCGGAGAAGATGTCATTTTCACTGGCATATGCCTGCCCGGAGCACGATATTTCGATTGAGGAGCTGACGCCGAGAATGTTCTCCTTCAACAACCCCTTCGGCGCCTGTCCGAAGTGCTCCGGCTTGGGTTCGACCTTGGAGATTGACGATGAGCTCATTTTCTCGAACGAAAACCTCTCTATTAACGAGGGTGCGATAGCGGCGAGCGGCTGGGGAATAAGCGGCTCCGTCGCAAGAATGTATTTTGAGGGACTTGCGAAGCATTATTCCTTCAGCTTGGATACGCCTGTAAAGGATTTGCCGAAAAAGGCAAGAGATGTCATCTTGCACGGTACGGGCGGACAGAAAATAAAATTAAACCGAAAAACCTCTTACGGAGAGGGGACATATGTCACCGAGTTTGAGGGAATTGTAAATAACTTACAGCGTCGTTATAACGAAACGACAAGCGATGTCATTCATCAGGAGCTTGAAAAGTTTATGAGAAATTCCGTGTGCAGCGAGTGCGGCGGGCAAAGACTTCGCCCGGAGAGCCTCGCGGTCACGGTCGGCGGGATAAATATTTACGAATTTTGTGAAAAGACAATCGTCGAGGAACTCAAATTTCTCGAGGGGCTGGAGCTTACGCAAAAGGAGCGATTTATTGCAAAACCGATAATTAAAGAAATCGAGGACAGGCTCACTTTTCTCAACTCTGTCGGACTCGATTATTTAACTTTGTCAAGGTCGTCGGCAACTCTTTCCGGCGGTGAGAGCCAGAGAATCCGACTTGCCACGCAAATCGGCTCATCACTAATGGGAGTTCTCTATATTTTGGACGAGCCGAGCATAGGACTTCATCAAAAGGACAATCAAAAACTTCTCGCCACCTTGAAAAATTTGCGAGATATGGGCAACACTCTGATAGTTGTAGAGCATGACGAGGAAACGATTTTAAGTGCCGACTATGTTGTTGACATCGGACCCGGCGCAGGTGTGAACGGAGGCAATCTCGTCTATTCGGGAGATGTCAAGGGGCTTAAGGAGTGCGCCGAGTCGGTCACGGGAGAGTATTTGAGCGGTAAAAAACAAATTGAAGTCCCCGAAAAGAGGCGTACCGGTACCGGTGAATTTCTCAAGGTGTACGGAGCGCGGCAGAACAACCTGAAGGGGATTGATGTCAGCATACCTCTCGGTGAATTTATCGCGGTTACGGGAGTTTCCGGGTCGGGCAAATCCAGTCTCGTCAATGAGGTTATATATAAAAAGCTTGCCAATGAGCTCAATTCCGCGAAGAAAAGAGTCGGTAAATTTGACTCTATTGAGGGACTTGAAAATCTTGACAAGGTAATCAATATCACTCAATCTCCCATAGGCAGGACTTCTCGCTCCAACCCTGCGACATACACAGGCGTATTTGATGACATCAGGGAACTGTTTGCACAGACCAAGCAGGCGAAGCTGCGCGGGTATAAGGCGAACAGGTTTTCCTTCAATGTTAAGGGCGGCAGATGTGAAGCCTGCCAGGGTGACGGAATCGTAAAGGTTGAAATGCACTTTTTGGCGGATATATATGTTCCGTGCGAGGTGTGCGGCGGCAAGAGGTACAACAGAGAAACCTTAGAGGTGAAGTACAACGATAAGAATATCTTTGATGTTCTCGATATGACCGTTGAGGAGGCGGCGGAATTTTTCAGCGCCGTCCCGAAGATATATAAGAAACTTAAAACCTTGTGCGATGTCGGATTGGGATATATCAAATTGGGACAGCCGGCACCGACTCTCTCCGGCGGAGAGGCGCAGCGGGTAAAGCTTGCCACCGAACTGTCCAAGCCTTCCACGGGCAGAACATTTTATATCCTTGACGAGCCCACAACCGGACTTCATACGGCAGATGTTCACCGCCTTATCGGAGTTTTGCAAAAGCTTGTGGACAGGGGGAATACCGTGCTTGTCATTGAGCATAATGTAGATGTAAGAAACAGGGCGGATTATGTAATA
>CALYOC010000116.1 GCA_945227095.1 uncultured Clostridia bacterium | reverse complement strand
CCAAGCGCAACCGTTGACACTGGAGAGTTTGAGCGCGTTATCGGGGAACTTGCCAGTTCTGATCAGGTGTTCAGCAAGTCCTGTCCCGTGTTCGTTCCCCTCGTTGAGAACGGCTGGAGCGGAGCCGATGATGAGATTGCCATTCTTGCGGCGCACAGGTATCTTGAGGACATCAAAAGCGCGGGAGTGGACACATTGATTTTGGGCTGTACTCATTTCCCGCTTATGCGAGAGGTAATTTCGTCCGTTATGGGTGACGGGGTAGAGCTTATCAACACCGGTAAGCAGGCGGCGTTGGCGGCTCAGAGAATGTTAAAGGAAGCCGACCTGCTCAATACCTCGTGCGAGCAGGGAAAATGTCGGTTTTATGTTTCCGACGATGTCAAGCATTTTTCGGAGCTTGCCAATATGTTCTTAGGCACCGATATTAAGAAAGATGTGGAACTTGTAAAGATATGAAGGAAAAGATAGATTTAGTTGTAATAGGCAATCAAATTGTGGACGGAGAGAGCCACAAAACCGAGATAAGCACCGTGGGCACATATGAAACCACGGAAAACGGCTTTAAACTTGAATATGAGGATTATATCGAGGGAATGAGCAGCACCACCTCTACCATTGAGGTGACCGGCGGAACGCAGGTTGACATCATTCGCGAGGGGGATATTTGCACAAATATGTCCGTGTGTGCGGGTGAGCGGCACCAGTGCCACTATGTAACGCCTTACGGCGGCATACTCCTTGGAGTCAACGGCGACGAGGTCAAAGTGGGTAATGGCAGTTTGTATATCAAGTACACCCTCGATTTAAACCCGAATATTTTAAGTACGAATGAAGTCAATATTAAATTCAGCGCAATTAAGAGCTGACCAAATAAAGGAAAACGGTATGTCTAAAATAGTAATTGAAACAAATGAGATTTTAAGGGAGCGCATTAAGCAGGCGGTTGTCGCGGCGCAGAACAAGGGAGATTTGTGTGAAGGGGCTTTACCCGAATTCACGGTGGAGGTTCCCGCCGACAGAAACAACGGCGACCTTGCCACAAATGCGGCGATGGCGTCCGCGAGGGTGTTCCGTATGCCTCCCCGCGCAATAGCGCAGAAGATAATTGAAAATATCGACCTGTCCGGCACATATCTTGAACGCCCGCAGGCGGCGGGTCCCGGCTTTATAAACTTCTTTTTTAACGACGCGTTTTATGCAGCCGTTCTGCGCGATGTTGCGGATAAGGCGGAAAAATACGGCAGAAGTGATTACGGCAGGGGAAAGCGTATAAATGTTGAATTTGTCTCTGCCAACCCCACAGGGCCTATGCATATGGGCAACGCCAGGGGCGGCGCGCTCGGTGATTGTCTTGCCGCTGTTCTCGATATGGCGGGATATGATGTCGAGAGAGAGTTTTACATCAATGACGCAGGCAATCAGATTGAAAAATTTGCGCTCAGCCTTGATGTGCGCTATTGCTCCTTATATTTGCCGGCAGACGACGAGAGATGTGTGCTTCCCGAGGACAGCTATCACGGCGAGGACATTTTGCAAAGGGCGAAGGAGTTTTCCGAGGTCCATGGGGACAAATATATAAATTGCTCCGTCGAGGACAGGAGAAATGCGCTTGTAGCTTTCGCTCTTCCAAGGAATATTGACGGTATGAAGCAGATGATGTCGCGTTATAATATCGAATATGACACATGGTTTAACGAGTCGGCTCTGCACGGCGAGGACGGCGAGATTAAAGAGGTTATAGATATACTCACTCAAAAGGGACTCACCTATGAAAAGGACGGCGCGCTGTGGTATAAAAATGCCGAGGTACAGACCTCACTGCTCAAAAAGCAGGGTAAGGACGAGGAGTATATTAAAAGCCTTGAACTCAAGGACGATGTGTTGATAAGGGCGAACGGGAACACCACTTATTTTGCGGCGGATATAGCTTATCACCGCAACAAACTCAAGGTTCGCGGCTTTGACAAGGCGATTGATATCTGGGGTGCCGACCACCACGGCCATGTCGCCAGGTTAAAGGGAGCGCTCAGCGCAATAGGACTTTGTGAGGACGATTTGGATATTGTCCTTATGCAGCTTGTCCGCCTTATAAAGGACGGCGAACCCGTCAGAATGAGCAAGCGTACCGGCAAGGCAAGGAGTTTAAATGATTTGCTGGACGACATACCTACGGACTCGGTAAGATTTTTGTTTAATATGCAGTCCGCAGGCAGCCAAATGGACTTTGATTTGGACTTGGCGGTTGAGCAGTCGAGTAAGAACCCCGTTTATTATGTTCAGTATGCGTATGCGAGGATTTGCTCTATTTTCCGAAGGGCGAAGGAGCTCGGCATGGAATTTTCCGAGGTGACGCCCGAGCAGCTGGAACGGCTCAATTCTTCCGAGGAGAGAGAGCTTATACACCATATCGCGGCACTCACGGACGAGGTGATTAAATCTGCCGAAGCGTATGACCCGGCGAGAATTACGCGTTATGTAGTCGGACTTGCCACTCTTTTTCATAAGTTTTATAACGCGCACCGCGTGTTTGCGCAGGAGCAGGGGTTGACCGAGGCGAGGCTGTACCTTTGCGAATGTGTCAGAATAACTATCGGGAATGTACTTCGTGCGTTTAAGATTTCCGCACCGGAGAGAATGTAAAATTCGTGAATTAAAAGCGCCTTGAAGCCGTTGCTTCAAGGCGCTTTTGCCATATTTAAGATTATTGTCTATATGTCATCTTCTCTGAATGAAATTGTGATTTTTTCGGTTGCGGGCACAAATTTTCTCAGGCTGATTCCGGCGGCTTCAAACATTTTTCTGCTCGCCGCGGAAGCGTCAGTGTGAGCGTATTTGTCGCTTATGTAAACTACCTCTGTTATACCGCTTTGGATAATTGCCTTTGTGCATTCGTTGCAGGGGAAAAGGGTTACGTAGCACCTGCAGTTTTCAAGGGAACCCGCCCTGTTGTTTAAGATTGCATTGAGCTCCGCGTGACAGACATACGGATATTTTGTATGCAGGGTATCTCCCTGCCTTTCCCACGGAAATTCGTCGTCGTCACAACCGCCGGGCATTCCGTTATATCCGACGCTCATAATTCTGTTTTGGGAGTTTACAATGCAAGCACCTACCTGTGTGTTGGGATCCTTTGAACGCATTGCGCTCATAAGCGCGATTCCCATAAAGTATTCGTCCCATGAAATATAATCTTTTCTTTTCGGCATAAAATTACCTGCTTTCGCACCAAAACGGCTGTAATATGATATTACAATACCACAAAACATTGTTTTTTTCAACAAATAACGGCATTTATTCGCGTTCCCTGTCCGGAGAACTTCCCAATATTATCTTTTATAATAAATATTTAAAATTTTTATTGATATTACACGGCTTTTGCGTTATAATTGAAAATGTGTAATTGTGTATTACAATATTCTTACTTGTACAGAGGTTGAAATTATGAATTCAGTTATGAAAAAAATGAACGGGTCTTACTCCAAACGCGAGGTTAAAAGGGTAATGCCCATTTGTAAAAAGGTTTTGGCGCTTGAAGAGAAGTATTCCGCTATGGAGGACGCAGAGCTTCAAGAGCAGACCGCCGTATTAAAGAAAAGGCTTGCCGCCGGTGAGACACTTGACGACATTCTTCCCGATGCCTTTGCGGTATGCCGTGAGGCTTCCTGGAGAGTTATCGGACTTAAGCATTTCCCCGTGCAGGTAATCGGCGGTATCATTCTTCATCAGGGCCGTATTGCCGAGATGAAAACCGGTGAAGGTAAAACCCTTGTTGCCACACTTCCCGCTTATCTCAACGCTTTGGCG
>CALYOC010000115.1 GCA_945227095.1 uncultured Clostridia bacterium | reverse complement strand
AAAAATTATACCCTTCGTTTTTTTGCTTTTGTTCCATTTCTTTACCTGTGAATCCTGCTTTTATCCGCATTAAATATTTTTGTAAAAAAATACCGATTTATACTCTTACGCCTTTTCTATCTTTTCGAGGCCGCCCATATATGGTCTCAACACCTCGGGTATTGTAACGCTTCCGTCGGAATTTTGATAGTTCTCCAAAATTGCCGCCGTGGTTCTTCCGACCGCTACTCCGGAGCCGTTAAGAGTGTGGACAAATTTTGCCTTATCGGCTGCGGAATCCTTAAACCTAATCTGCGCCCTGCGAGCCTGGAAATCCTCAAAGTTAGAGCAGGAGCTTATCTCAACATATCTTCCGAATGAGGGCATCAAAACCTGAATATCATACGGTTTTGCGCTGGAGAAACCTACATCTCCCGAACAGAGCGTTACAACGCGATAGGGAAGTCCCAAAAGCTGCAAAACCTTCTCCGCATCTTTTGTGAGCTTTTCGAGCTCGTCATAGGAGTTTTCCGGCCTTACAAATTTTACAAGCTCAACCTTGTTGAACTGGTGCTGTCTGATAAGCCCTCTTGTATCCCTGCCCGCACTTCCCGCTTCGGCTCTGAAGCAAGCGGAATAAGCGCAGTATTTGATAGGAAGCCTGCTTCCGTCGAGGATTTCCTCCCTGTGCATATTTGTCACGGGAACCTCGGCGGTTGGTATGAGGAAATAATCGGTATTTTCAACCTTAAACGCGTCCTCCTCAAACTTCGGAAGCTGTCCCGTTCCCGTCATTGACGCCCTGTTTGCCATATAAGGCGGGAAAATCTCCGTATATCCGTTTTGTGTATGAGTATCCAAAAAGAAATTGTAGATGGCTCTTTCAAGCCTTGCGCCCAAGCCCTTATAGAAATGGAAACGCGCACCTGTGACCTTGGCGGCTGTTTCGGGGTCAAGTATTCCAAGCTCACCTCCGATATCCCAATGCGCCTTTGCCTCAAAATCAAATTTTGTCGGCTCTCCCCAGAATCTGACCGGTTTGTTCTCACTGTCGTCCCTGCCGACGGGAACGCTCTCATCGAGCATATTCGGACATTCCAAAACAAGTTTCTTCTGCCTTGCCTCAACATCTGCCTGCTCGGCGGCAATCTCCTTGAGTCCCGCCTTGAGCTCGTTCATCTGCTTAAGAATGGGGGCAACATCGCCGCCCGCCTTCTTGATTGCGGGAATTTCCTTTGAAGCCTTGTTCTGCTCGGCTCTCATAGTGTCGTATTGTGAGGAAAGCTCACGCCTTTTTGCGTCTAAAGCGATTATTTCATCAATCACTTCGTCCATATCTTTGTTTCTGCTTTTCATCACAGCCTTAACCTTTTCCGGCTGTGTTCTGATAAGCTTGATGTCTAACATTTTCAGTCCCCCTTAAACGAATTGGCCAAAGCCTTTAAATCTTCTTTGTCATAAAATTCTATTTCCAGCGTGCCCTTGCCGACTCCGGTTACAACTCTTACCCTGCGACCGAGCGTTTCGCTCAGAGCGATTTCAACCTCGTCATAATAGCTGTCCCGGCGAGCCGCCTTCTGCACCCGCTTTTGTGATTTTTTCTCACTTGTTTTCGCCATTTTTTCAAGCGCTCTGACGGACAAATCCTTTTCGATTATTTCCCTTGCCATTTCCTCAATGGTTTCATCGTCCTTAAACGCCAAAAGAGCCCTTGCGTGTCCGGCGGAAATCTTACCGAGCCTTGTCAGCTCAATGACGCTCGGCGGCAGATTGAGAAGTCTTAACGCATTGGCAACAGCCGGCCTCGAACAACCGACTCTCTGCGCCGCCTGGTCCTGCGTCAATCCGTATTCATCAATCAAAACCTGTATTCCCTGCGCGGTTTCAATCGGATTTAAGTCCTCTCTTTGAAGGTTTTCAATGAGAGCTATCTCCTTTTTCTCCTTCTCGGTTAAATCCTTTATAACTACCGGAACCTCGTCAAGCCGAGCAATCCTTGCGGCTCTCCACCTGCGCTCTCCCGCTATCAGCTGATACCTGCCGTTCGCCAAGGGAGATACGAGAATCGGCTGTAATATGCCGTGCTCCGCAATGCTTGACGCGAGCTCATTGAGCTTTTCGGGGTCAAAATGCTTCCTCGGCTGCTGTGCGTTCGGCTCTATCTCCGTGAGCTTCAATGTGACCGCTTGAGTGTTTTCATCTACCGCGTTGTCTGCAAAAAGGGCTTCGAGGCCTTTTCCCAAACCGCCTTTTTTATTCGCCATATCCTTTCCCCTCTCAACTGTTCTTTCTTAAAAATTCCTTTGCCAGCTGTGTATATGCCAGCGAGCCCTTTGACCAAGGGTCATAATAGCATATAGGCTCTCCGTAGCTCGGCGCCTCTGACAAGCGGACATTTCTCGGAATTACTGTTGTATATACCTTTTTCGGAAAATATTTTTTTACCTCTGCCACAACCTGCGTTGTGAGTTTCAGCCTGCCGTCATACATCGTAAGTAATACTCCGTCCAATTCGAGTCGGTCGTTGAACTTACGCTTAACCGTTCTGACGGTCGCCAAAAGTTGTGAAAGCCCCTCCAGCGCGTAGTATTCACACTGAATCGGTACAAAAATCTTATCGGCGGCGACAAGTGCATTTAATGTGATAACTCCGAGTGACGGCGGACAATCCAAGAATATATAATCATAATCCGCCTCAACCGCTGCGAGGGCAAGCTTAAGCCGGCTCTCGCGCTTGTCCATATCGACAAGCTCTATCTCTGCGCCCGCAAGATTCATATTTGATGGCACAATATCAACATTTTTAAATTTAGTTTTAATTATGACATCCTTTGTGTTTACCTGTCCTATAAGTATGTCATATGACGATTTTACAACCGTTCTCTTGTTCACGCCGAAGCCGCTGGTTGAATTTCCCTGCGGGTCGATGTCCACAAGCAATACCCTTTCGCCGAGCTTTCCGACCGCCGCGGCGAGATTTATCGCGGTAGTCGTCTTTCCGACACCGCCCTTTTGGTTTACAATAGCTATTATTTTACTCAATTTTTACCTCTGTTTTGCGTTTTTTCTTTAATTTTTCTTCTCTTTGCCTGCATAAATAATAAATCTTTTTTTATTATATAATATATTTTATCCTTTTTCAAGGTCATAATCCGTCGTGAGAGTAAACAAAATTTGTTTTTACCGATAAAACAACACCTTTGTGTTTCACATGAAACATAAAGCCGAACGAAGCGGAAAAGGCAGACACATTGTGCCTGCCTTTTCCGTGTTATTGGGGGTGTGAGAAGAAAAGTATGACTTTGCATTTGTGGAGAAAACGCAAAGCAAGATTTAATTTGCCTTTCCTTAGGAGATGAGAAAAGACAAACCGCAGTCTGCTGACTACGGTTAAATTATAGCTTATATGGTTTTGCTTGTCCACTCCTTTTCATCGCAAAAAACCGCAGTGTTGTCGGAAAAATCGACATTATTTGAGTGGTGCCTTTGAAATTTTTGACGAAGCGCGCGGGTATTTTGGCGAAATGTGCGAAATCTTTTTTATAACAATAATATTTCTTTCCTCAGAGCCGGGAAGATTAAACCTGTTCTGCGTCTCTTCCTGCGCCGAGAGAAGTTTTATTGCGCCCGCCGCTTCCTCCAACTCCTCGGAGCCGCCTCTGCCCTTCATGGCAATAAACTCTCCGC
The DNA here is from genome assembly GCA_945227095.1 of uncultured Clostridia bacterium. Taxonomy (GTDB): domain Bacteria; phylum Bacillota; class Clostridia; order Oscillospirales; family Acutalibacteraceae; genus CALYOC01. Next base: position 173 of record CALYOC010000115.1, on the reverse strand, counting down.
CGGGCTTGACAAACGGCAGACAATACTCGCTGAGTCTGTTCATTCCCGCAACGGCGCGTGAAACAGCCTTGTCAAAGTTTTCTCTGTATTCTTTCTCTTTGCCCGCCTGCTCGGCTCTCATATGAAGCTGTCTCTTATACACATCTGACGCTGCCGACGATCTTACGCGTGTA
>CALYOC010000114.1 GCA_945227095.1 uncultured Clostridia bacterium | reverse complement strand
TTCAGGCGAAAATATGCCGTTTTAAACCACATCGGGTTCGACTCTCCTCACCTTATACAAAAACATCCGAAATCTCTTTTTGAGGTTTCGGATGTTTTGTGTTTAAACCGCGGCACTTTGTTTTTTCTTCTTTTTCTTTTTAACCGCTTTTACCGTAATTCCGACAGCCGCGATAATAATTACAGCGGCGGCGTAAGGAGCGGCGAGTTCCAGACGCTCAAGCAATACAGTGTTTCTCAAGGTCTTATTATTAAAGTCCTTTAGGCTTTCCCACTCGCAGACCATTGTTATATCCCGCTTTTCGCAAAGGGAATTTATCCTGTCGAGGATTTTTTGCCGTTTAGCCTTTCCTATGCCGGGGAGAAGGCTTTGAGCGTATATCACGGACAATTCGACTTCTTCAATGCGCGATATGAGGGTCTTGTCCTTTCCGGCAAGCTGCTTTGCCTGCTCAATTTTTTTCAGGTAATCGTTTATATTGTCTTGGGATAGGTAGCCCGAAAAATGTTTCATAGGGCGGTCGTAAAGACCGAGAGATTTGTTCGACCTTTGTAGTTGAGTCGCGCAGCTGTTCATATACTCGAGTATCGGCGCCGCCGCAGGTCCGTAGTATGCGGTGATGTATTTTGAAACATATTTTGCCACATCGGTCTGTGAACCGTCCCACATAATCCGTGAGAGTACATATGAACGCAGACAGGAGAACTCTCCGCCTATTTCCCTTGAAGCTTGGTGGAATACGCCTATAATGTTGTTTTCCTCATAGAACCTCTGATTTTTTGCTTGGACGGCAAAATTCGGGAACGGCAGGAGCAGGTGCTTGAAGTTTACCACATAATCCCAAACGACGATATTGTCGGTTATCTCTGCCCATTGCTTCACTTGTTCTTTAAATTCCGCAGAGTCCGCGTTGCCGCCGTCAAAATATGACGAGGCCTGGTCGCCGGGCATTGAGCAGAGTTTGATAACAACATTCGGCTCTGCTTTAATATTTTTCGGCGCTTTGAGAGTGTGCAGGTATGCAAGGGTACATATGTATTTGTCGGGAAATGCTCTCGCGAGCTTGTTTAAGAACGGAAGCAGAGTTCCCATACCGGTGCCGCCTGCGGCTTTGTCCGCCTTTTTACAGTTTTTACATCTGCAGCCGGCGAGGAACGGAGTGTCGCTGCCGATGAAATCCCAGTACAATTTGTCCGGTTGTTCAGCCATTTTCTTCGCCATTGCGTTTTTAACGATTTTGAAGACCTCGGGATTGCTCAGGCACAGATATGCGTCCCTTCCTCTGTAAGTTGTGACGCGCTTGCCGAAAACTTGTGAAAAATACTCCGGGTGTGTTTCGTAGTACTCGTCGGGGGAGAGGTAGTCGTAGCAATCGTGACACCATGTGCCCCAACCCTCGTACTGCATTTGCTCGATGTTTTGGGTTTCGTCCGAGGAGTACTTAATTCCGTTTAGACGGAGCTTTTTGCCCCAGTTATTATCGGTTGTTTCGTATGCGTAAACATCACGCCATTTCGTTTTCGGAGAAATGTTAGTATCGGTTTTTTCTATGTAAATACTCTTTTGCTTCGGAGTATATGTGTCGTCGGGAGTCAGAAACATACAGCCGAGCGTGTCCTCTATAAATGTGTAAATTCCGTTTGCCGTTGCAGTGCTGTCCGCACCGCAGATGCAAATTACCTCATCGCTTACCGTGATGTGAAATCCGTCGTCCGCGTCGTTAAAAGCGGGTCTTTTTGTGTTCAAAGCCGTGTCGATAAGGATATGCTTTTTTGCTGTGCTCGCCTTATTTTCGCTGATTATTTCGATGTTTGAGTCCGTCATCTCACACAGTACCTCTTGAAGAGAAGAAGCGGCTTTGAGAAGCTCCTCGGTGCAGTTTTCCGGCAGAATGATTGCAAAGTCGGTTTTTCCGTTTTCAAATAGGGTGATTTTACCGTCAGTTTTGAGCGCGAGCTTGTCCATATTCATTTCACTTTGCTCAACTTGCGTAAATCTTATCGGCTCTACAAATGATTTTGCCTGTGCGGGCAAAAAAATGCCGCTCGTTCCCAAAAGGACTGTAATCAGAGTGAGAGAAGTAATTTTTTTGATAAAATTCATTGTTAGGCTCCTCATAGAATCGTTTTAATATCAGTTATATCCACAATTAGATTTTACAGTATATGTAAAGTATTATCAAGTATTATTATAAGCCATATAATAAAATCGCCGATATGAAGTTTGTCGTTCATATCGGTGAATTAATTATTAAGTATATTTTATACCGCGGAAAGTCTGTCTAAAATATGTGCTTGGATATACTCCTTAACCTCTGTTCTTTCAAATTCGCTTTCGACAATCTTTCTTGCCACCTCTGCGGTGCTTCGGGCAGAGTAATCCTCGTCATATACCGTAAAGGTGCGTCCGTCGTATGTGTAGGTGACATACGCCTTTGACAAGTTGTACCTGCGCATCAACAGTTCTGTCGCTTGTGGTGACTCCGGAGTCGTAAACTCGCATAGAGGGCTTTTCCCTTGCCACATATTTGAAGGCTTGATTGCAGTATGTTTCAAGTTCAACCGCTTTGCCGTTTAAATCTGTTAAGCCTTCCATAGTATAGTTTATAAAAAGCCTGAGCTGGTAGTTTCCCACAAAGAAGGGGTGTAAAAACGAAACACTATCCACTGGGTTTTTTACGGACAGTATTTAAAATGTGTTATGAGTTTTGCTGCGAGCGATATTATATAAAAAAACTCTTCTGCCTGTTTGACAGGCAAAAGAGTTTTTAAATGGCGGAGAAGGTGGGATTCGAACCCACGGCTCTTGCGAGTCACTGGTTTTCAAGACCAGCTCCTTAAACCACTCGGACACCTCTCCGTTTAAGTGCCTAAATATGTTATCATAATTAAGTCGGCTTGTCAACAATTTTGTAGCCGTCTTTTTAAAGAGGCGTATTACGGTGAAACTATGTGTTTTTTACCATATTTTCAATTACCTCCTTTGCCGCTTGCGGTGAAATGTCGTTATCAAACATATTTTTGATAATTTTTATCACCTTGTCGGGCTTTGTCGATATATCGGGATACCTGACATATTCAAAGTTGTCGTATGAAAATTTCTTTACCGAGATACCGTATGACTTAACAGTTCCCATTGTGCCGATTTCGAGCATATCGTTTATAAGCTTGTATTCTGTGAGGTGTTTTTTTCCGTCGGGGGTCTTTTTTTCTTTTTTGCAAAAAAGTTCCATTTTTTCAGTTTCCTTTACTGCCGATAGGCAAAAATATTGCTTTGTATATTCCGTTAAGTTTATTTTAGTACGGTGTGTGTGAAAATTATCGGGAAAAGTGTAGAAATCGGCGTTTTGAACTAAAAAAATGCGTAAATTCTTGCGTTTTTTCGATTGAACAATTTTTAAAATTTTATTATAATGAAATTAGAAAGTAAATTATTTTTTTTGAGGGATTACCTATGAAAAAGTTTTTTAAACGATATTTAACCATTTTAATCAGTGCGGCGGTTATTTTTTCTTCACTTCCGCTGACAGGCGTTGCCGATTCAAGTGTTATACCTTGTGAAAGCAATTTGGTTAATATTTCCTCGCTCTACGATGAGGCGGAGAAGGTGCTTGTAAAAGGAATTGAAGAAATGCAGGAGGAAATTGATATTTCCGAATGTAATATTACTCCCGGCGAGATTGAGGATTTCTTCAATGTTGTCATTTCGAGAAACCCGCGGCTGTTTTATGTGGCGAGCGGAACTTCAAATTGCTTTGAATACACCTATGTGGGCGATACAGTTTACTTTATCAAGCCGCAATACCTTTACTCTGAGGCGGACACCAAAAAAATGCTTGCTGA
>CALYOC010000113.1 GCA_945227095.1 uncultured Clostridia bacterium | reverse complement strand
CGTCCTCGTTAGTAAACGGAATCTGGTCAAATATCAAGCTTCTCGGAATGGACTTCCTCACCTGCTTCGACTTTATTTCCAACAGTATCTTGATGCCGATTGTTGCATTCTGTACTTGTTTGCTTATCGGTTGGATTGTCGGCACAAAGACAGTTACAAGCGAAATCACAAAGAACGGCGAGAAGTTTGCACGCGAGAGATTATACAATGTTATGATTAAGTATGTTTCACCTATTTGTATGCTTGTAATCATTGTTTTCTACACCTTGGCGCAATTCGGAGTTATCAATTTTTAACCTTGACTAAATGGGTAAATGATGATAGAATAATTTAGAATTTAAGACAAAGGCTTTGAGAGGGAGAGTAGTTTTTAAAATCTGTTTCAGAGAGTCGTTGGCTGGTGCGAAACGATACGGTTTTTTAAACGAAGAACACCCTTTAGCCCCCGAAAGAAAGCGATATCGTTATTAGAATCGGGCGTGTAAGAGCGTTAATCTGTTCGAGTGAGCCGCAGGTCGGCTAATTTGGGTGGTACCGCAGGATTTGTCCTGTCCCATTTTTGGGACAGGACTTTTTTATATTGAATTACAAGGAGTTTTGAAATGTACAGAACAAAATCTTTAGCTGAATTTTCCGAAAAAGATGTCGGAAGCACCGTTCAGGTTAGCGGATGGGTTGCCAATATCCGTGACCACGGCGGCGTATCCTTTGTCGATTTGAGGGATATGTATGATGTTATGCAGGTTGTAATGGGGGAAACCAACAAGCATACATCTCTGCTTAAAGGAATTGTCAAGGAAACCTGTGTCAGCATAACAGGTGTTATTGAAAAAAGAGATGAAGATACAATAAACCCAAAAATCAAATTGGGCACAATCGAGCTTAGGGCTCAAAAGGTTGAAATTCTGGGTAAGGTCAGAAAAATGCTCCCCTTTGAAATATCAGCTTCAAAGGACATCAGGGAGGATAAGAGACTTGAATACCGTTATCTCGACCTTAGAAACGAGAAGGTGAAGGAGAATATCCTTTTCCGTTCACAGGTTATCAGCTATATCAGAGAGCAGATGAACGGACTGGGCTTTACAGAAATTCAAACTCCTATTTTATGTGCTTCTTCTCCTGAGGGAGCGAGGGATTATGTCGTACCGTCAAGAGTGCATAAGGGGAAGTTTTACGCTTTGCCGCAGGCACCGCAGCAATATAAGCAGCTTTTAATGGTTTCGGGAATTGATAAGTACTATCAAATCGCACCCTGCTTCCGCGATGAGGACGCAAGGGCTGACCGTTCACCCGGTGAGTTTTATCAGCTTGACTTTGAAATGTCATTTGCCACACAGGAGGATGTCTTTGAGGTCGGACAAAAGGTTCTTTCAAATGTATTTAAGAAATTTGCGCCCGAAGGCTATTCCGTAGATGATGAATTCCCCGTTATAACTTATAAGGAAGCGATGTTAAAATACGGCACAGATAAGCCGGACCTTAGAAATCCGCTTGAAATTATCGATGTTACGGATTTCTTCCACCGCTGTACCTTTAAGCCCTTTACTAAGTGCACTGTAAGGGCGATTAAATGCCATGCGGAAATGTCAAAATCCTTCCACAAAAAGTTAGAGGAATTTGCCCTTTCAATCGGTATGGGCGGCTTAGGTTACTTGTATGTAAATGATGATTTGTCATATTACGGCCCGATAGATAAATTCATACCCGAGGATATGAAGACTCAGTTTAGAGAACTTGCAGGTCTTGAGGCGGGGGATACTATTTTCTTTATCGGCGACAAGGAGAGCAGAGCGGCGCAGTTTGCCGGTCAGATTCGCACCGAGCTCGCCCAAAGACTCGGAATTATCGACGATAAGTCATATCGCTTCTGCTTTATCAATGATTTTCCGATGTATGAATATGACGAGCAGGAAAAGAAGATTTCCTTTACTCACAATCCGTTCTCTATGCCGCAGGGCGGTTTAGAAGCGCTTGAAACGAAAAATCCCTTGGATATTCTTGCGTATCAATTTGATATTGTTTGTAACGGAGTTGAGCTTTCATCGGGTGCCGTAAGAAACCACGACATTGATATTATGAAAAAGGCATTCAGCATAGCCGGATATGACGAAGAGGTCTTAAAGGAAAAGTTCGGAGCTCTTTACAACGCCTTCCAGTACGGCGCACCGCCTCACGCAGGTATGGCACCGGGTATTGACAGAATGTTAATGCTTTTGAGAAACGAGGAAAATATACGCGAAGTGATAGCATTCCCGATGGACGGAAAGGCACAGGACCTTATGTGCGGTGCACCCTCCGAGCTCACCGAGCATCAGTTGAGAGAAGTCCATATTAAGTTGAGATAATTAGATTAAAAGGTCTGATAAAGTGATTTGCTTTATCAGACCTCGGTGTTTTTGTCTGTATTTTGGTGGTGAATGTATGCCGAATGATGAAAAGATATTTTTAAACAGATTGCGTGATTTATCCGACAGAGCATATTTTGGCGGATATAGCACTTATTCAGATTTTTTAAATATAAATGAGCAGTCGCTGCTTCTCAACGAGCGGTTTGCCGTCGGGGTCACTCTATTTGGCGGATACTCTCTTGCCGAGCGCAAGGTTGCGCGGTTTTCGGTGGGTGAAGAGTGCAGCGATTTTAGCGATTTTGCAATTAAAATTGTATGTGTCTCTCCGTTAAATATGAAGTTTTCCGACAACTTAAATCACAGGGATTTTTTGGGCTCGCTTATGGGACTCGGCATTTCTCGGAGTATGATAGGGGATATAATAGTTGCCGATAATTGTGGATATATTTTCTGCCTTGAAAAAATCAGTGCGCTTATCGCGCAGGAGCTCAAAAAGGTAAAGCATACTTCTGTGAAATGCACCATTATTTCCGAGCTTCCGAGTGATATATCATTAAGCGGCACCGACAATGAGGTAATTGTGCCCTCGCTGCGTCTTGACGCAGTTGCCGCCGCCGTTTTTTCTATGTCGAGAAAGGAAATTTCACATCACATTGCTTCATCAAAGGTATTTGTAAATTCCGTGCAGAAGGATAGTTGTTCATATAATCTTAAATGCGGCGACATTGTATCGGTCAGAGGTCACGGCAGATTTACTTTCAATGAAGAGCTGAGGACGACAAAAAAGGGTAGAATCGTAATATCCGTAACCGAGTTTAAATAGTAATTTTTATAATAAAAATACTTTTGAGAAGTGCTTCTCAAAAATATTTTATATTTTATATTTTATATTTCAGCAGGTAATCCTTGTCGGCTCGGCTCACGCGTCTGCTATCTCGTATTTTTTGAATTGCCTTGTTTTGCACCTGCGGGTCAAGTCGCATTGAAGCAAAAACCTTTTCCGTTATTTCCGGGTATTTGATGTATGCTGTGCTGAAAGCCCAGGCAACAGCTGTTTTTACATAATATCCGTCGTGAGATATTTCCAGCAGCCGTTGTATTATCTGTTCAATATATTCATCGGTGAGATAGTAGTTCATTAAGGTTACGGCGTAGAATCGAACCTCGAACTCCTTTTTGCTTTGGGCATAGTGAGAGATAAATTGTAAGTATTTTGCTCTGTTCTTGCCGATAAACTTGAACGCTCCGGCGCATATATCGCATACCGCCCAACAGTCGCAGATTTTCATAAATTTTACAAGGTATTTATCCCTTAAGGCGTCGTTTTTCAGCCTTGAAACGAGAAGCCCGAAAAGGATTTTTTCCTCATAGTAGTACAAATCCGCATTTTCAAGGTAATCGAAAACATCTTCTTTTGGCATCCTTGCGGCAAGGTATCTTATTTTCGGTATTTGCACTCCGATTATTCTGTCTGCGGGTATATCAGGGCAGATTTTACGGTGAAAGCACTTGTATTGCTC
>CALYOC010000112.1 GCA_945227095.1 uncultured Clostridia bacterium | reverse complement strand
CGGACTTTTTTGGACATGCCTTCAGCCCTTGCTTACGATGATTGTTTTGGCGTTTGTGTTTTCGCAGATATTCGGTAAGAATGCGGGCGTTAAGAATTATCCCGTGTATTTGCTCACCGGACGGCTTCTGTTTGACTTTTACAGCGGCTCGACTAAAAAGAGTATGAGGTCCATTCGCGCAAACGCGTCGATTATCAAGAAGGTTTATGTTCCGAAGTATTTTTATCCTATTTCGAATATTATTTCGACATTTATCACCTTCCTCGTGTCCCTTATCGACCTGGTTATCGTAATAGCGTTTTATAATATCTTTATCCCGGAGAAGGCGATTGAGTTTACCTGGTGGCTGCCGCTGAGCATTGTGCCGATACTGATGCTTGTCGTTTTGTGCTTCGGCGTGGGAATGATACTTTCCACTATGGGAGTTTTCTTCCGAGATATCGAGTATTTGTACGATGTATTTTGTCTTCTGCTGTTTTATATGACGCCCATTGTCTATACGGTGGACAGACTCGGCTTGGGCAAGTATTCCGTAATTTTGAAGGCCAATCCGCTTTACGGAATTTTGCAATTCTTCCGAGGCTGCGTAATAAACGGACCGGACTTCACCGCCTGGTGGAGCAGCGGACTCAAATGGAGCGTGTTGTATTCAGCCGTTTTCAGTCTTGTTTTGGCAGGTGTAGGATTGTTTATATTCTATAAGAAGCAGGACAAGTTTATTCTTCATATATAGGAGTTCTGATTATGAAATTTAACAATGTAAACGGTGTTGTTCCGGAGGATAATCCTCAACTTGACCCCACAAGACCGAATGCGCTTGTGGTTGACGATATCGGCATTCAGTTCAACTTAAATCCCGACAAGGTGGACAACTTCAAGGAGTTTTTTATCAAGGGAATTAAAAATGCCTTCCGTAAAAAAGCCGACCGGCAGGAGAGGAAGAATTATGACTTCTGGGCTCTGCGCCATATCAGCTTTACTGTAAAAAAGGGAGAGCGTTTGGGAATAATGGGAATAAACGGAGCGGGAAAATCAACCTTGCTCAAGATTATTTCCGGAGTATATAAGCCGACCGAGGGCTCGGTCAAGGTCAGCGGAGTGATAGCTCCGTTGCTCGAATTGGGAGCGGGCTTTGACGGACAGTACACGGGAAGCGAAAATATATATCTCTACGGAGCGACCTTGGGGTACAGCAGGGAGTATATCGAGCAGAGATATGACCAGATAGTCGAGTTCTCCGAGCTCAAAAAATTTATGGATGTTCCGCTTAAAAACTATTCTTCGGGAATGAAGGCGCGCCTCGGCTTTGCGATAGCAACCGCCGTTGACCCGGATATACTTATTCTCGACGAGGTTTTGAGCGTAGGAGACGCGAAGTTCAGGAAGAAAAGTGAAGCAAAGGTTGTCTCAATGTTTAATAAAGGCGTCACGGTGCTTTTCGTATCTCACAATGCGGCGCAGGTCAGAAGAATTTGTGACAACGCGATTTTAATTAAGAGAGAAACCGTCAGAAATGAGCTCACCGGAGAGGACGAGGAGTACGGAAAACTCATTGCGTACGGAACTTCGGATAAGGTAGCAGATGTTTATGAGCAGATGACGGGTGTGCGAAAGGACGCCAATAAAACTCCCGACCAGCTCTTTAAGGATGTCGGCAAGAGCGTTGACGATATAACAAAGAGCATCACCGCAATTCAACAGCGCGTAAGGGAAGGCATTGAGAAACAGGACGAAAGGGACAGTAAGCTCGACGGCAAAATTATCGAAGAAGTGAGCAATAAGCTAAAGTCTGCTTTGGAAAAACTGGAGGAAAAGATATGAATTTTGCGCTTGTTCTTGCCGGCGGCAACGGCAGCCGTATGGGAAATACAAAAACCCCCAAGCAATTTATGATGTTGGGCGACAAGCCTATAATCGCGCACAGCGTTGAGAGGTTTTTTGTAGAGCCTGATTTTGAAAAGGTAATAGTATTGACTCCTGCGGCTTGGGTCAGCAGCACAAAGGATATTATGAGAAAATATCTTCCCGATATGACGAAGATTGTCGTTTTAGAGGGCGGAGACACAAGAAACGAAACCTTGATGAACGGTATTCGGTATATTGAGAAGGAGTATTCTCTCGACGATGATACAATTATCGTAACCCACGATGCGGTAAGACCCTTTGTAACGCATCGGATGATAATAGAAAATATCGAGCAGGCGAAGCTCTACGGAGCCTGTGATACCTGCGTTCCGGCGACTGATACAATTGTTGCGAGTGAGGACGGTAAATATATAAGCAGTATCCCCGAAAGGAGAAAACTCTATCAGGGACAGACTCCTCAATCCTTCAAGGCGAAGAGATTGAAGGAACTGTATGAGCAGCTCACCGATGAGGAAAAGGCAATTCTCACCGATGCCTGCAAGATTTTTTCAATCAAGGGGGAGAAGGTTGCCATTGTTTCGGGAGCGCAGTCAAACATTAAAATCACCTATCCGTACGATTTAAAGGTTGCGGGGACTCTTTTGGGAGTGGAAGTAGAAGATGATTAACTCTGTTTACAGGCTCGTTGAGCCGCGGCAAATAGAAATAAATTATGAGCAGATAGATTTAGGCGGCGCCGATGTCCTTATCAGGCCTCTTTATATGTCCATTTGTAATGCAGACCAGCGCTACTATCAGGGCACGAGGTCAAAGAGCGCATTGCAGGAAAAACTGCCCATGGCACTCATTCACGAGTGTGTGGCAAGTGTTGTCTATGACCCGCTCGGAGAGTTTAAGGCGGGAGATTATGTTGTGCCCGTGCCCAACACACCGGTTGAAAAGGACGATGTGGTAGAGGAAAACTATTTGCGCTCAAGTATGTTCCGTTCAAGCGGTTATGACGGCTTTATGCAGGACATTGTGAGTATCAGGCGCGACAGGCTCGTGCCGTTGCCGCAGGGAGCGCGCCTCGAGGTCGCCTCCTTCACCGAGGTGACGAGCGTTTGCTATCACGCGCTTGACAGATTTGATAAGTTTTCTCATTCCCGCAGAAAGCGTCTCGGGGTTTGGGGCGACGGAACATTAGGCTATATTTTATCCCTGCTTTTGCGATATATTTATCCGGACAGCGAGATTTATATTTTCGGAACGGTCAAGGAAAAACTGAGCTATTTTTCCTTTGCCGACGGCACCTTCGATGTGTTTGATGTTCCGGAGGACTTTTATGTGGACCATGCCTTTGAGTGCGTCGGCTCGGCGGCGAGCGCGAGCGCTATAAATCAGATAATCGACCATATAAATCCGTGCGGAACTATCTCGATTATGGGCGTGAGTGAAAATCCCGTGCCAATCAATACAAGAATGGTGCTTGAAAAGGGATTGGTTATCTTCGGTTCAAGCCGTAGCGGATATAAGGACTTCAAGAACACGGTAGAATTTATTCACAACAACCCCGAAATTGAGAACTACTATCTAAATCTTGTGGACAATGTTGTAGATGTGCGCTGTGTGGACGATATACACCGCGCGTTCAGTAACGATTTAAATAAAAACTTCGGTAAAACCGTTATGAAATGGGGGATATGATGCCAAAGGGACTCACTAAAAATGACCTTGTAAAAATATTTTTTGTAAAACCCTTTTTAGGACTTGTTTATAAGGTGAATTGTCTTAAAAAGCCGGATGAAAAGCTCGTTGTGTTTGCGGACGACAGGACAAACGGACTCAGCCAGAACTTTCAGCAGGTTAAGAAGGCGTTCGAGAATCAGGGGGATTATAAATTCATTTCCCTTGTAGCTGATAACAGAAGCAAGCCCTTGACCACTCGCGTTAAGGAGATGGCGAAGGCGGTAAAGATTATGGCCTGTCTCTTATACACATCTGACGCTGCCGACGATCTTACGCGTGT
>CALYOC010000111.1 GCA_945227095.1 uncultured Clostridia bacterium | reverse complement strand
TTGAAAGTGCGAACAATAATTTTTGCAGTACCTGTTTTAAAAACAGTTATAACTCCGTTGGTCTTAACGCTGACAACGCTCGGGTTTGACGAGGTGTACTGCCTGAAAAACGAAGCTGTTGATGAGGGAACCGTGCTGTCTAAATCATATGTCTCACCTACGCCCATTACAAGAGAAGTCTTGTTTAGGGAAATCTTGCTCGGTGCGCTTTTGACTGTAACTGTGCATGTCGCTGTTTTACCGTTATAGGTTTTGACGGTAATCCTTGCGGTTCCGTTAGCCTTAGCAGTTAATTCGCCTTTAGATGTAACGGTGACAATCTTTGTATTAGAAGTTGTATAAGTGAGTTTTGAAGAATATGAATCCGCCGGGAATGTTGCCTTCAAGGTGTACTTTTCTCCCTTTCCCAAAGTCAAGGAAGACTTATTCAAAGTGACCTTTGTGGGTGCGGCAAGTACCGTGACCTCACAATTGTTTGAATGCACTCCGTTATACGAAACACAATGAATGTTTGTTGTTCCTTTTTTAATACCTTTTACAACACCTGTTGACGAAACAGACGCGACAGAATTATCATCGGTGACAAAGGATGTGCTGATACAGTTGATATTTGAAGGATTGTATTTCGATGAAAGCGAAAATGACTCTCCGACACCGATTTTAATACTGTTATCAATGCTCAACAGGTTGGGGGCATCGACGACCGTAACCTTACAAGATGCGGTTTTTCCCGATGTCAATTTAACATATACAGTTGCCGTTCCCGGTGCAATCGCAGTCATTTTTGAACCGCTCATATTAACTATATTTTTATCCGAAACACTAAAAACTCTGCCGTACCAATAACAGGATTTCGGATACACCATTGTAAAGGAATAAGAGTCACCTACACCGATAACCATACTTGTTTTGCTCAAAGAGACTGTTGACGGAGCATTATATACCTTTACGGCACATACTGCCTTTACTCCGTTGTAAGCCCTAACGCTCACATTTGCCGTACCGGGTGCAACAGCAGTTAAAACACCGCTCTCATTAACCTTTACAACCCTTGTATTATCAGATGACCAAGTGAGCGCGCCGTAAGCGTCAGCCGGACTAACAACGGAATTAAGGGAATAGACTTCACCTGCACCGAGTTTTAAGGTTGAACTCAACTTAATTGATGTCGGTGCGGGCTTTACGGTAAATTCAATCACATCGAAATTTCCGTCCGAATCAAACACCTTAAGTGTGGAAATTCCGACTGATAAGCCCTCGACAATCACACAGTTAGAATCAATGTCTATCTCATTGACGGAGATTACCTCATTACTAAGAATTTCACAATCGGCAATCTGCGATTCTCCCGTGGCAACAATTTTAGTTTTCTGCGATACACCCAAAGTAATGCTGCTTTGAGTGATAAAATCCTTTTCAGTTCCTGTTCCCTCGGCGGCAAACACCTGTATGGGAACAAACGATAAAATCATTGTCAAGGTCAATACGACCGAGATAATTTTACTCCTCATAGAAACTACCTCACACAAAATTTTAGCAATTAAACGGCTGTGACCTTCACCTTGCCGTCATCTATATCTACGCTGATAGTCGATAAATTATTATCGGCGTTTTCAACGATGATTGAAGCTATGGCGTCTTCAATTTCTTTTCTGATATTGTTTCTTAAATCTCTGGCTCCCCTCTGACCGCCGTGAGATTTTTCAGCAATATACCTTGAAACTTCATCTGTCCAGCTGAAAGTAATACCCTTATCCATAAGAGGTTCAACCAGCTCGCCCAAAAGCAAATCTGAAATCCTGCAATAATCCTCCACGGAAAGAGAATTAAATACAATCACTTCATCAACGCGACCTAAAAATTCAGGTCTTAAAAAGTCCTCTAAGCCTTTTATCGCGCGTTCCTTGGTTGCCTCTTTCTTGTCCTTGGCAAAGCCCATTGATGTTTCCTTATACGTGCTTCCGGCATTAGATGTCATAATGATAACGGTGTTTTCAAAGCCGACCGTTCTGCCGTGCGCGTCAGTAATCTTACCCTCGTCAAGTATTTGCAAGAGGATATTCATAACATCGGGGTGCGCCTTCTCAATTTCATCAAAAAGGATAACCGAGTACGGCTTGCGCCTTACTTTCTCGGTGAGCTGTCCTGCCTCGTCATAGCCGACATATCCGGGCGGTGAACCGATAATCCTCGACACCGAATGTTTTTCCATAAACTCGGACATATCGAGTCTTATAAGTGTTGCGGGCGTCTGGAACTGCTCTTGTGATAGCTGGTTTACACGCTGTGGTGTTCCGACTCCTGTCGGTCCTACAAATATGAATGACGCAGGTCTGCGGCGCGGGCTGATCTGTACCCTGCTTCGCTTAATCGCTTTGCACACCGCTTCAACCGCTTCGTCCTGACCGATAATCTTAGACTTGATTTTATCCTCCATACCGGCGAGCTTGATTAAATCATTTTCCTGTATTTTTGATGAAGGAATTCCTGTCCAAAGGTGAATAACCTGTGCCAAATCATCGTCAAGCACTTGGTTATCCGCCGCGCGCTTTTCAATATCGGGCAAATCCTTTTCCAATGCCGCAATCTTTGACTTAACATTGGAAATTGCCTCATAGTCAAGTTCCTTGCCCTCCTCGATACTTTCGAGGTTTTCCTCCTCGGATTTCAATTCCTCAAGCTTATCCAGTGCCATTTGATACTGACTGATTGCCTTATTTCTAAGGTTTGCACAGGTGCACGCTTCGTCAAGTAAATCAATCGCCTGGTCCGGAAGGAACCTGTCGTTTATATATCGCTCGGACAAAACTACCGCCCGTCTTACAAGAGTATCCGAAATTTTTACCTTATGATAATTTTCGTAGTATTCTCGAATACCCAAAAGCATATCATACGTTTCATCGATAGTGGGCTCCTCAATCGTTACCGGTTGAAACCTTCTTTCAAGTGCGGAATCTTTTTCAATATATTTTCTGTATTCATTGAAGGTTGTTGCACCGATAACCTGAATTTCACCCCTTGAAAGAGCAGGTTTAAGAAGGTTTGCGGCATTCATAGTGCCCTCACTGTCGCCCGTGCCGACAAGATTGTGTACTTCGTCTATAAACAGAATTACATTGCCCTCAGCCTTTACCTCGTCCACAAGTCCCTTTATTCGGCTCTCGAACTGTCCTCTGAACTGTGTGCCTGCCACAAGCGCGGTCAAATCAAGCAAGAAAATCTCCTTATCAGCCAACCTTGCGGGCATTTCTCCGGCAGCAATTCTCAACGCCAATCCCTCGGCAATCGCCGTTTTACCTACACCGGGCTCACCGATTAAGCACGGATTATTCTTAGTCCTGCGGCACAAAATTTGAATTACGCGGCTTATCTCTTTATCTCTGCCGACAATCTTATCAATTTCGCCCGCTTTAGCTTTTTTAGTCAGGTCGGAACAGTAGTTATTTAAAAACTTTCTCTTTGTCTTTCCCTTTTTCTTCGAGGATTTTTTAGATGAATTTTCATCATCACCGACTTCGTCGGATACGACCATATCCTCGCTGTCACCGTCAGCCTCAAAGTGCATAAACGGCAGAGGTTGAGTCCCGCCGACCGCAAAGCCGTCCGGCCTGTCCATAAGCTGCGGGAATTGCTCCTGAGCGATTTCCATTTCTTCATCGGAAATACCCATTTGCTCCATCATCTGCTGAATCGGAGCGATATTTAGCTCCTTGGCACAGGTAAGGCATAAGCCCTCGGGCTTTGAATCCTTTTTATCACCCGACTGGTCCATTTTAGAAATAAATATCACTGCAGGCCTTTTATGACACCTGCTGCACAAAACACTCATTACATAAATCCCCGTGTTTTAAAATTCTGAATAATTTTTCATTATA
>CALYOC010000110.1 GCA_945227095.1 uncultured Clostridia bacterium | reverse complement strand
ACCCGGCTAATATCGTCGGCACCCTCAGCTGTGTATTAGATACATTAATACTTCAATTGATTTTCCAAACCACATATTTCAAACCCCTGTTTTGTTTTTGGTATTATTCCCACTCGACGGTGCCGGGGGGTTTGGAGGTGATGTCATAGACAACGCGGTTGACATGCTCGACCTCATTGGTTATTCGGTTGCTCACACGCGCGAGAATATCATAGGGGATTCGCGCCCAATCCGCCGTCATAAAGTCGTCCGTTGTTACGGCGCGAATTCCGATAAGATGGTCATATGTGCGGTGGTCACCCATCACTCCCACTGTCTTTACACAGGGAAGGACGCAGAAGAACTGTGCCATCTCCTTCTCGTATCCGTTCTTCTCCATTTCGTCACGCAAAACCCAATCCGCCTGCTGAAGAATTTCAATCTTCTGCGCGGTGATTTCGCCGAGAATTCTGACTCCGAGTCCGGGTCCGGGGAACGGCTGACGCCAAACGAGCTGGCTTGGTATTCCCAGCATCTCTCCGACCTTCCTTACCTCGTCCTTGAAAAGGTCGCCCAGGGGCTCAATAACGCCCAAAAACTCCACATCCTCCGGTACTCCGGCTAAATTGTGGTGAGTTTTGATTTTATCCGCGTCACCTCTGCCGGACTCGATTCTGTCCGGATAAATTGTTCCCTGCGCGAAATATCCGAGCTCTCCCTGCTCACGAATCTTATCCCAAAAGACATTGAAAAACTCTCTGCCGATAATCTTTCGCTTCTGCTCGGGGTCGGTCACGCCCTTTAGTTCTCTTAAAAACCTCTCTTGCGCATTTACGCGGACAAAGTTCATATCAAACATACTTGTGAATGTTTTTTCTACAAAGTCGCCCTCATCCTTACGCATAAGTCCCTGGTCGACAAACACACATGTGAGCTGCTTGCCCACGGCTCGCGACAGCAACGCAGCCGCCACAGACGAATCAACACCTCCGGAGAGTCCCAAAATGACATTCTTATCGCCTATTTGCTCTCGCAGGGATTTAACTGTGCTTTCAATAAAGTTGTCCATCTTCCAGTCACCTGCGCACCCGCAGACCTTGAACAAGAAGTTGTGAAGCATTTTCTTGCCGTACTCGCTGTGAGTGACTTCGGGGTGAAACTGTACGGCATACAAGCCCTTCTCCCTGCACTCCATTGACGCACAGGGACAATCGTCCGTTTTACCCGTTATTACAAAGCCCTCGGGAGCGGACGAAATATAGTCTGTATGGCTCATCCATACAACGGATTTTTCCGGTACCTCGTCCAAGATAACTCCGGACAAGTTTTTAAGTTCAATTTTACCGTATTCCGAAACGGGAGCAGTTTCAACCTTGCCGTCAAGCATCCAGGTCATCAACTGCGCTCCGTAGCAAATTCCCAAGACAGGAATGCCCAGGTTGAGCACCTCCGGTGTATAGTGCGGCGATTTTTCATCATACACGGAGTTGGGTCCTCCGGTAAAAATTATTCCCTTATAACCGCCGTCTTTTATCCTCTGCAACGGCACAGTGTACGGCAATATCTCCGCATACACGCCGTGGTCGCGGACTCTGCGGGCAATCAACTGATTATACTGTCCGCCGAAATCTAATACAAGTACCTTTTCCATTAACGCTGAGCCTTTCCGTTAAAACTGTTGTCCTTTACCATAACATCATGTGCGCCGCCCTCAACAATGCTGACGGACGATACCTCCGTAAGCTTTGCAACCTTCTGGAACTGCGCAATACTCAATGCACCGCAGTTACACATTGTTGAGCGAATCTTATCAAGTGTTACGCTGACATTATCCTTAAGCCTGCCGGCATAGGGAACAAAACTGTCAACGCCCTCCTCGAAGTGAAGCTTTCCGCTTCCGCCCAAGTCGTATCTCTGCCAATTTCGAGCTCTTGCCGAGCCCTCTCCCCAATACTCCTTATAATAAGTTCCGTTGATTGAAACCTTATTGGACGGACTCTCATCAAAACGGGAGAAATATCTGCCGAGCATAAGAAAATCTGCTCCCATAGCCAAAGCCAATGTCATATGATAATCGTGAACAAGCCCGCCGTCGGAGCAAATCGGAACATAAATTCCGGTCTGTTTGAAATACTCATCTCTCGCATGTGCCACCTCAATGAGAGCGGTAGCCTGTCCTCTGCCGATACCCTTTGTCTCACGGGTGATACAAATAGAGCCGCCGCCGATTCCCACTTTAATAAAGTCCGCTCCAGCCTTGGCAAGGAACATAAAGCCGTCCCTGTCAACTACATTTCCCGCACCGACCTTAACGGTATTTCCGTACTTCTCACGGATATAGGAAATAGTTCGCGACTGCCATTCGCTGAATCCCTCCGAGGAATCAATGCAAAGCACATCCGCGCCCGCCTCGACAAGTGCGGGAACGCGCTGCTCATAGTCACGGGTATTTATACCCGCTCCGACGATAAAACGCTTCTCACTGTCGAGCATTTCAAGCGGATTTGCCTTGTGAGCGTCATAGTCCTTACGGAATACGAAATACTTGAGTGTTCCGTCGTCGGCTACGATTGGGAGCGCATTGAGCTTATTATCCCAAATGATATCATTGGCTTCCGAAAGGGTTATCCCGTCCTTTGCATAAATCATATTTTCAAGCGGAGTCATAAACTCCTTAACCTTTAAGTCAGGGGACATACGGCTGACGCGGAAGTCACGCGAGGTGACAATTCCCACGAGTTTGCCCTTTGCCGTTCCGTCCAGGGTTACCGCAACGGTGGAATGACCCGTACGCGAAATCAAGTCAACAAGCTCCCCTAATGTATTCTCAGGAGAAATGTTGGTATCGCTGCCGACAAAGCCCGCTTTATAAGCCTTGACATCGGCAACCATCTGAGCCTCGTCCTCAACGGACTGCGAGCCGTAGATAAAAGAGATTCCGCCCTCCTTCGCCAAGGCGATAGCCATATCCTTACCGGAAACGGACTGCATAATAGCAGATACCATAGGAATATTAAGACTGATTTCCGGTTCTTCCTCGCCCTTACGGTACTTGACAAGCGGTGTTTTTAAACTGACATTACTCGGAATACACTCGCTGGAAGAATACCCCGGTACCAATAAATACTCACTGAATGTTTTTGACGGTTTTTCATAAAAATAAGCCATTTCATTTCCCCCTTATTTATTTAAAAATCAATCTACAATAAGGTCCTCTCTCTCCGGACCTGTGCCTATAAACTTAATAGGACAACCCACAACTTCCTCTATACGGCGAAGGTAGCGCTGTC
Organism: uncultured Clostridia bacterium; assembly: GCA_945227095.1. Classification (GTDB taxonomy): domain Bacteria; phylum Bacillota; class Clostridia; order Oscillospirales; family Acutalibacteraceae; genus CALYOC01. Next base: position 655 of record CALYOC010000110.1, on the reverse strand, counting down.
CCTTTTCGGGCAATTCCTCTCTTGAACGAATACCCTTGACATCAAAGCCGCCCTCGAACTCCTCATACACCGGCTTGCACTCGGCAATATAATCCGCGTTGGTGGAATACTTCATTCCGACCTCGCCTTTGTGGTCATAGGCAACGCACAATTTAATCTTGTCAAGCTTTCCGATTGTATCAAAATGATTTATCGCAATAGCGGTTATTCCGTTTACCTGCACGGCATATTTAAGCGCGACAAGGTCGAGCCAGCCGCAGCGACGCGGTCTGCCCGTAGTTGTGCCGTACTCATGACCGAGTTCACGAATCAGGTCGCCTGTTTCATTTATCTGCTCCGTGATATAAGGCCCCTCGCCGACCCTTGACGAATACGCCTTGACAACTCCGTAAACCTCACCGATATATCTCGCTCCGATACCTGAACCTGTGCACACGCCGCCGATGGTGGGATTGGACGAGGTGACAAACGGATATGAGCCGAAGTCGATGTCAAGCATTGTCGCCTGCGCGCCCTCACAGAGAATCTTCTTATCCTCATCAAGCGCTGTATGAAGCATATATGTTGTATCGGTTACATATTTTCTGAGATAGTCGGCATATCCGAGATAGTCACTGATTATCTTATCCTCGTCAACCGGCTCCCAGCCGAAGGC
>CALYOC010000109.1 GCA_945227095.1 uncultured Clostridia bacterium | reverse complement strand
TTATCCGATCAGTGACAACTGCAAGAGGAGCAGTCTCCTATTTCGCCGACAAAGGGAGTCGGGTCAATGCCCTGTCTTTTGTACCAATCCGCGAGAGCGGCCTTGATAGCCTCCTCTGCGAGGACGGAGCAGTGCATTTTTACTGCCGGCAGTCCGTCGAGTGCTTCTGCAACAGCTTTGTTTGTCAGAGCGAGTGCCTCTTGAACGGTTTTACCCTTTACCATTTCGGTTGCCATCGAGCTTGTGGCAATAGCGCTTCCGCAGCCGAAGGTTTTGAACTTGACATCTTTAATGATATTGTCCTCAATTTTCATATATATTTTCATAATGTCGCCGCAGACGGGATTTCCCACCTGTCCTACTGCGTTTGCGTCTTCGATTTCTCCGACATTTCGGGGATTTGCAATATGGTCCATAACCTTTTCCGAATAAATCATATCAATTCTCCTTTGCTTTTTCTTTCATCAAATCTTCCCACATCGGGGACATTGAGCGAAGTTTTTCGACTACCTTGGGCACTACCTCCAGGATATAGTCAATATCCTCGTCGGTTGTCAAATCGCTGATACTCAGTCTTAATGAGCCATGAGCCACTTCGTGTTTTAGACCTATTGCGAGAAGCACATGACTCGGGTCGAGGTCACCTGAGGAGCAGGCGGAGCCGGAGGAGGCACATATGCCGTTGAGGTCACAGTTGAGCACCATACTCTCTCCTTCGATGCATTCGAACACGAAGCTTGCCGTTCCGGGAAGTCTGTTTTCCCTCGGACCTGTCACTGCCGAATATGGGATTTTTGACAATTCGTCCAACAACCTGTCTCTCTTTGCGCTGATGGATTTTATTTTTTCGTCGATGTTTTCACAGGCGAGCTTTAGTGCAGTTGCCATTCCGACAATTCCTGCCACATTTTCCGTTCCGCCGCGCTTACTGCGCTCCTGACCGCCTCCGTCAAGATACGGCGGCAGGGAAACGCCCTTTTTCATATATAAGAAGCCCACACCCTTTGGGCCGTGGAATTTGTGAGCGGAAGCGCACAACAGGTCACAGCCGATTTCGTTGACATCAATTTTGATGTGGCCGACAGCCTGAACGGCGTCCGTGTGGAACAGTATTGAGTGCTCCCTTGCGATTTTGCCGATTTCGTTGACGGGCATTATTGTTCCGATTTCATTGTTTGCAGTCATAACCGAGATGAGGATTGTGTCCTCTCTGATTGCGGCTTTGAGCTCGTCGGTGTTTATGTTGCCCTCGCTGTCAACCGGGAGATATGTCACCTCGAAGCCCTCTTTTTCAAGAGTTTTTAATGAGTGAAGCACGGCGTGGTGCTCAACGCAGGAGGAGATGATGTGCTTTCCCTTTTTACTTCTCATATGGGCTGCGGATTTGATTGCCCAGTTGTCGGACTCCGTTCCGCAGGAGGTGAAGTAAATCTCCGCCGGAGAAGCGCCTATACATTCTGCGATTTCTCTGCGTGCCTTTTCTATTGCCATAGCACCGGACATTCCTATATGATAAACGCTGGAGGGATTGCCGTAGTACTCGCTGTAATACGGAATCATCGCGTCCAAAACAGGCTTTATAACAGGTGTTGTAGCTGCATTGTCAGCGTAAACAAATCTTTTTTCCATTTTGATTCACCGAACCTTGAATATATTATTATTTTGCACTGCGGCGGCGGTATTACTCAAAAATATGTTTTCGCACCGTGAGTGTCTTTATTCATCGCTGCCGCAGAACATATGAATGAGCGTTCATATGTTGTGCGTATATTAGGATAACACTATTGCCTGTTTTTGTCAATATGATGAAGGTAAATATGATTATATATTGAAAAATAAATGAAATAATGGTATCATAAAAAATAAGTTTTGTAGAAAAATGTTGATTTTAAATATATATTGTAAAATTTTTTACAATTTGGAAAGGCGGGCAAATGAGGCAGAGGATTAAAAATATACCCGAGGTTTCAAAGGGAGAAAAAATATTTTGGTGGGTAGTCAGAGCGGCGCTGATAGTGTGTTTTTTTTATTCACTTTTCTTTTTGACAAACGAGAATCACACCCTGTATAAAGCGGACGGCGGAACAAAGCTCATTCAGTCATTGGCGGCGTTTGGTTTGACCTTCACATGGTCGATAGTTCAGTTCTTTTTCGGAAAGACTTGGCTTCACAATCTCAGCCCCCGGGTTCAGGACTGTATCAATGCCTTTATTCTGATTGGCTGCTGTGTCTGCTCCTATTTGTATTTGTACGAGCGCTGGTGGTTTACGGATTTACTTATGCACGCGGCTTCGGGTGCAATAACCGCGGTGGGAGCGTATGAGGTTCTTTTGGCTATGCAGCACAACACAAAGCACCATATCGAAAAGGCTACCGTTGTAATTTGGATATTTTCTCTTGTCATCGTCATTGGGTGTATTTGGGAGGTTTACGAATTTACCGTTGATTGTATTTTGGGTTCCAATATGCAGATTAGATTTGACCGCCTGATTTCCAATTGGTCTTCGTACGGCGGCAGAGTGACATTCGATGACGCGGCGGGCAAGGTTGCCGAGTATTCAAAGGGCGCGCCGTTTACCGTGGCGGGCAAGCTCACAACACAACAGCTCAATTCCTCCCTTTATGACACTATGACCGATATGATTGTGGCGGCGGTAGGCGGCGTAATTGCCGAGATAGTGCTTATCAAAGGCTTTTTCAAAAAGGATTTCAAGGGTTCTAAAGTCAGTATGGATTAAAATATTAATAACATTATTAAATTATCAGGGTGCGCTCGGGTTCAGCCGGGCGCACCTGTTGCTTTTTTTTGTCCGTACTGTCGGCGCGCCGATTTTTCCGCGCGGTTTTTTACCCGAAAATGCGGCGAAAAAAATCGCGGCTTTTCTGATTTGGCTTCGGTCGTGGGCAGCACGCGCTTTTTATCGTTTTATCCGCAAGTGTTGTTTTGCCTGAAAAATCAAAAATGACACTTTTGTAAAACGATAAATTCAAAAATAACCGTTTTTCCCCCTACTTGTCCAAATAAAATGATATTTTATGCAAGTTATACAATTATTACTTGCAAAATCTCTCTTGAAATATGTAATTGGTAGAAATGCACGAAAACCTATTGACTTGGTGTAAAAAAAGGAGTATATTCGTCACATAGAAAACAACAAATACTTGTTTTCTTGGCATTGGCGGTGACACATCGCTTTCCATTCCCCCAATGGATTGTGTACGCCGATTACTTTGGGGGGTAATCTGCGTTTGAGTGCTGCGGCTGTTGCCGGAGCGCTTTTCTTTTTTGGCGGTATCGTAGATTCGGAATTGCAGGGCGCTCCGCAGGGTTTTCCCCGAATTATTTAACGGAGGTTTTATTATGGATGTAACAAGTATTATTGAGAGTGCCAATTCAACTGTTTTCTCCGTCTGGTTTTTAATCGGTGCGGCGTTGGTATTCTTTATGCAGTGCGGATTTGCAATGGTCGAAACAGGATTTACAAGGGCAAAAAACGCCGGTAATATCATTATGAAAAACCTTATGGACTTCTGCATAGGAACCGTTGTTTTTATGCTCCTCGGCTTTTCTCTTATGATGAGTGAGAACTACCTTTGGGGCGTAATCGGTATTCCCGATATGCAGCTTTTTAAGGATTTCGCTAATTTCGATTGGTCGAGCTTTGTGTTCAATATGGTGTTCTGTGCTACGGCGGCGACAATCGTTTCCGGCGCCATGGCAGAGAGGACAAAATTCTCGGCGTATTGTATTTACAGCGGCGTAATAAGCTTAGTAGTTTATCCGATTGAAGCGGGCTGGGTGTGGAATCCGAACGGTTGGCTTTACAAGATGGGCTTTATTGATTTTGCCGGTTCAGGCGCAATCCATATGGTCGGCGGAATCTCGGCTCTTATCGGAGCAATCATTCTCGGTCCCCGTATCGGAAAA
>CALYOC010000108.1 GCA_945227095.1 uncultured Clostridia bacterium | reverse complement strand
AGGTCCCATTGAGCCGGGACCAACCTCGTACTTATCAAAGACAATTACCATGTTCCCGTCCTTATTCCAATAAAAATTACTGTCAGCTTTAACGGAAGCAAATTCTTCGCCGATTTCACTGTCATTGACCCAATACCTGATGTTCTTGTCCTGCGCCATTCGCTCTTTCATCTGTTTTTTTATGTCCTTCGTAAGAACATCGGAATATTTATCCGTTTTAAACAAATCGCCGAGTTCAACAATTCGTCCGAGCTTCTTATCAATGTGATAGAACACATAATAGCTGTTACTGCTTGCCGCAATTTCCGTAACATGAAGCTTTAGGGTAAACCACCGCTGCGTATTTGAAACAACCTCGTAATCCACATTGACCGAGCCGTAACCGCTGTTGTTTGAAAGCTCTAAGTCTTTATAAAACTGATTTACCAAAGCTGAGGTTAGCGCACTTACATCTTTGTTAATGTAATCAGCGGCGCTGTCATCACCTTCGACCTTCGGTACGTCAATATCCATTTCATGATTCCCGTCAGAATAATAGTAATTTCGAATGGTGACCACCCGAACGATATCTCCGATTACGGGAATCTTCTCCAATGCCCTTGCGTATGAGACGCTGACATTCGGCAGCAAAAAAAGCAGGACAAAAATAAAACAGGCAGCAACAGCCGCAATTCGCGGCAAAACTCTGAACTGCTTTACCGAACTTTCTTTTTCAGGTAAATCAGCAAGCGTTTGCTCGATTCTTATTTTAACAGACTCCGGCACTTCGGTCTGCTCTTTTTGGGCTTCAATTTTCAAGTACTTATCGAAATCATTCATTGACCGAAATCCTCCTTCAATGTTTCACGCAGCATTTTTCTTGCACGCGACAGCTGCTGTCTTACCGAAACAACATTTGCGCCGGTGATTTGTGCGATTTTTGATACCGAAAGATTCTCATAATAAAAGAGTACAACAACAGTCCGGTACGGCTGTTTAAGCCGGTCTACTGCGTTTTTCACAGTCAATCTTGTTGCCATTTCATTTTCACAGCTGTCATCGCAGGCATCCTCCAATTCATTCATCGGTATGATTTTAAAATTTTTCCTTATCAATTCAACCGCCGTGTTATGAACGATCCGAAGTATCCAGGGCTTAAATGAGCTCATATTTTTAAGCGTATGCATGTTTTTGTATGCGCGGTAAAGTGACTCGCTGATAACCTCTGCGGCGTCGGATTCATTTTTGACAACAGAGAAGGCCAGAGCATACATTGCCCGTTCGCAAAGTCTCACATTTTCGCAAAATGCCTCTTTATCCGTCAAAATTATCCCTCCTCAATAAGTGCAGTCTGATTCACAAGCCACTGTCCCCATTCCATGTAGTATTTTCCGTACGGGTGCGTACCGTCTCCTGTTTTATCGGCAGATAAGCTTCCGTTTGCATCGTCAAAAATTTGATTGCAGTCAAGATAGAAAACATTCTTGCCGTCAGCAAAAGTTGACAGCTTTTTATTAAGCTTATTGATCGCATTGTTATTGATAACTTTATCCTTATCGGATCTTGCTTTTGTAACATGCAGATTCGCCTGAATAAAAATATCCGCCGATGGCTGTTTTCCGTGAACAAAGTCAATAAGCTCATTATACTTCGAAATGATGTTATCAAACGGATAGCCGATCTCGTTAATTCCGAGCATAATGTATATTTTACCATACTTTTTATTTGTGAGCAATTGTGTCAGGGTCACCTTTCCGACAGTCGGAACGGCAACGGTTTTTTTATGAATATTGAACACATTCATTCCGACATCGGCAAAAAAGTCCGCCCCGTTGATTTCCCCGTATTCAGACAGTCCTACCGTACGCGAATCCCCGATAAACAGCGCGTCCTTCATCGAAACCGACGCTTGCTTTACAGCAGCCATCTCGCGTTCCTCAGGCTTTGTCTCATCGGCAGAATTCCGTGTGCTTTCTTTCGGCTTTTCTTTTTTCGATGTATCCGGTACATCGGTTTGCGTATCTGACACAAAAGTGGTCTGCTGCGATGCGGGTACTCGTGTATCGTCATCTGTATTTTCCGACGGCGTTTTCCACAAAATCATAACGAGTATAACCATTACAATCAGCAATACAAAGGATAAAAGTGTCATTAAATTTGTCTTTTTCATCAGTTCGGTACCTCTCAAAATCTAAAGTATAAAAACGGATCGTCAAAGCCGCGATACATACAGTATATACTCGCGGCGAAAAGTAAGGCAGTAATCAGCCATGTGACGGCAGGCTTTTTGATTTTTGCCAGCATGCGGTACGGAAGCCGCGTTGAAAACAGTATTCCGGCAATAAAAAACGGATAATACAGTTTCAGATATTTAAGGAAATCCAGACGGTACGCCGGGAATGCGCCTTGTCCGAAAAACGGGAAAAGCCTTGTAAAAAACACGCCGAGCTGACCTATATCATCAACGGCAAATATTGCCCAAGTAATCGGGATCAATATGAACATATAAAGGTGGGCAATGACAGGCATTTTATTAAGATATTTTCCTATAAAGAATTTTTCAAGCATTATGATAATGAACAGAACTGTTCCCCATAAAACGAAATTATATCCTGCACCGTGCCACAACCCCGTAAGCAACCATACGATAAGCAGATTTCTGACAGTAGCAATTTTGCCGTTGCGATTTCCGCCAAGAGGGATATATACATACTCTCTAAACCAAGCCCCAAGTGTCATATGCCACCGCCGCCAAAATTCTGTCATTGTAAGGCTTGTATATGGATGGTCAAAGTTTTTCGGTAGCTTGAATCCGAGCATTTTTCCAAGACCTATAGCCATCAGGGAGTAACCGAAAAAATCAAAATATATTTGAAAAGAAAATGCTATTATCGCCATCCACGCAAGCGGTGTAGATATGCTTTCAAAACCAATCGCACAAGTCTGCGACCACAGTTTTCCGATAGGATTAGCAAGTAGCACTTTTAATCCTAATCCGAAAATAAATATGCCGATACCTCTCAGCACAGATGATGTTTTGATTTGCCGCTTATACAGTTCTTTTTCCACTTGACCGTAAGTAACAATCGGACCTGCAATGAGCTGTTCGAACATTGAAATATATATCGTATATTTAAGCAAACTTTGTTGTGCCTTTATAGTTCCTCGGTAAACATCAACAATATATGAAATTCCTTGAAAGGTGTAAAAAGAAATGCCAATAGGCAATACAATATCTGCCGTAAAGTTAAAACTCGGATTGAGCCGACCAATTTCGTTTATTACAAAACCGGAATACTTAAATGCGGCCAGACTGATTAAGTGTAAACTTATGCCTATGGTCAATAATACCTTCTTGTGTGCCGAAAATTTTTCAATCCATACACCAACCACAAAATCCGCAATAATACTTAGTATAAACACTATAAAATGTTCGGGGTTATGGATCGTGCCCACAAAGTAAAAACACAAACTTCCAATAAATAATATAGAATTCTTTAATTTATCAGGTACAATATAGTAGCACCCGAAGAATATCGGCATAAATATAAAGATAAATTGTAAACTACTGAATACCATAACCACACCATCATTTCGCTGTTCTGATATATAGATGCACGGGCAATATAAAAGGTGACACACAAATTTATTTTTTCAAAAAAATTAGCGGCAGAGATATCTCCCTGCCGCCGTGATTCTGTTAGTTGTAAATTATATCGTGATTTACGATTTCGGTAGCTCTGCTACGGATGTTATTCATCCGAGCGACCCACTCCATTTGATTGTATGCTTTGAGGTGTTCGGTTACGCCTTCACGCTCTGCTATATGTTTCACCAATCGGGAAAACATTTCTTCTGCCTGTTTTAGTATTAATAACTAAAAGAGCTATCCGACTTATATAACAGAAATCAGTTAGCTCTTTACTTGTTGGGTATTCAAATAATGTTCCCATTTTGTTGCCACAAGGGGCA
>CALYOC010000107.1 GCA_945227095.1 uncultured Clostridia bacterium | reverse complement strand
CCTTATGTATTAGCGGGAGGCGGAGTTATTTCTTCCGGTGCGTCTGAGCAATTGGCTGAATTTGTCAATAAGGTAAACGCACCTATCGGAAATACTATTATAGGTATTTCTTCATACCCTGTCAGTGAGAAGTTGTTTACCGGTCTTGTTGGTATGCACGGAACAAAGGCGTCAAATTTTGCTATGACAAAATGTGACCTCCTTGTCGCAGTAGGATGCCGTTTCAGTGACAGGGTATTGAGCAATGTAAAGACATTTATCAGAGATAAAAAGATAATTCACATTGATGTTGACCCTGCTGAAATTGACAAGAATGTTCCCTCGACAACAAGCCTTATCGGTGACGCAAAACTTATTCTCGAAACACTCAATGCAAACATTGAGCAAAAGAGTAATGATGAGTGGGTAGAAACCGTTCTCGAATGGAAAAAGCATTTTCCGCACCAAGAGCCGGTTACTGCCGAGGCTCTCACTCCCGAATATATTATGAAGTCCATCGGTGACAAGGCGAAGGAGGACATTATTATAACTACCGAGGTCGGTCAGAATCAGATGTGGGCGGCACAGTATTATGATTATGTCAACCCCAGAACCTTAATTACTTCAGGTGGACTCGGAACAATGGGATTCGGAACAGGAGCCTCTATGGGTGCACAGATTGGTTGCCCGGACAAGAGAGTTGTCTGTATTTCCGGTGACGGAAGTTTTAGAATGAATCTCAATGAGCTTTCCACAATACGAGAGTACAATATTCCGGTAATTATTATAATAATGAACAATCAAACATTGGGTATGGTTCGTCAGTGGCAGACTTTGTTCTATAAACAAAGGTATTCGCAGACCACTCTTGACACAAGAGGACCTGATTTCAAAAAGCTTGCCGACGCATATTCAATCAAAGGCTTTGTTGTTAAAACGAAGGAAGAGTTTGAGTCCGCAATTAAAGACGCACTCAGCGAAAGAGAACCTGTTCTTATTGATGCGAAAATTGATATGAATGAGTTTGTTCTTCCGATGGTTGCTCCCGGAAAAAATATTGATGATATTATTTTCGAGGTTGAGAAATAATATATTTATTAAATAATTGGAGGTATAAAAATGACTGTTACCAAAGATTCAATTATAGGCGATGTGCTTGACGCAAATCCGGAAGTTGCACCTTTCTTTATTGAAATCGGTATGCACTGTCTCGGATGTCCTTCCGCAAGGGGAGAGAGCATTGAGATGGCGTGTGATGTTCACGGAACAGATTGTGCCGAGCTTGTAGAGAAAATAAACAACTATCTGAACAATAAATAATAATGCTTAAATTATCTAAAAGACTTCAGGCCGTGTCAAAATTGGTGAGAGATAATGTATCTCTCGCCGATATTGGCACGGACCACGCTTATTTGCCCGTTTTTTTGCTTCAAGAGGGTAAAATAAACAGGGCAATCGCCTGCGACATAAATGAAAGCCCGCTTAAAAATGCTGCCGGTTGTATTAGAGAAAATAATGTGTCCGATATTGAACTTAGACTCGGTGACGGACTTTCACCCGTATCAAGTCACGAGGTTGACGATATTGTAATTGCCGGTATGGGAGCGGAAAATATTATCGCTATTCTTGACAATTGCGCTTGGAGTAAGGATAAAAGGTACAATTTTGTCTTTCAACCTATGACGCGCACCGAGCTTTTGAGAGAGTATCTGTGTGAAAGCGGATATGAGATTTATAAAGAAATCTGCACCGAGGAAAACTCAAAGCACTATTGCGTAATCGGTGCGAGGTATAACGGCAACTGTTTTAAAGCGAGCGAGTTGTTTAAAGCACTTGGCAAAGTGCCCGAAAATTCGGATAAATATTCTAAACAATACATACTGTTTCAGTTGAATAAATACAAAAGAATACTGAGCGGATTAAACCGTGCTCAAAATTCTCACGACACATCGTTATTACTGAAAACAATTAAGGAAATTGAGGAAATATATAATGATTACAGTTGAAAAAATATATAATTATATCAATGATATTGCACCCTTTGATACACAGTTATCCTGGGATAACAGCGGACTTCTCATAGGGGATTTTTCAAATACTGTAAAAAAAGCGGCGATTGCACTTGACGGGACATATGAAAATGTTACGGCGGCGGCAGAGCTGGGAGCAGATTTGCTTATAACTCACCACCCGATTATTTTCGACGGCTTAAAAAGTGTTGACTCTAAATCTGCGGTGTATGCGGCGATTAAAAACAATTTGTCAGTTATCAGCACTCATACGCCCTGGGACATTTGTGATTTCGGTGTAAATGAAGTGCTTTGTCAGAGTATCGGACTTAAAGATGTTCGCAGTTTGAGTGATAATGACGGCTATTTAATTAAAATCGGTCGTACAGATAAAGTGTACAGCGAGGACGAATTCGCACGATTTGTAAAAGGTGCGTTAAATGTATCATCTGTCAAATATAACAAGCGCGCAGCAGATATTATGACAGTTGCCGTTTGCGGCGGTGCGGGCGCAGATTTTATTGAACTTGCAAAATCATCGGGCGCTGACGCATTCTTGAGTGCGGATATTAAGTATCATCAGTATTTGTTTGCTTCGGAGTTGGGAATAACAGTTTTTGACGCAGGTCATTATGGCACGGAAAATATTTCAATGAGCAAACTGAAATCCATTATTGAAGAAAACTTCGGTGACATTGAGGTGGTTTTGCTCGATACAAGCGACCCGGTTGAAGCTGTTTAATTTTAGGTGATATTATGGCATTAGACGGTTTATTCATAAGTAAACTGCGTGCTGAATTGGAAATAAACCTATCCGGCAGCAGAGTAGAAAAAATATATCAGCCGTCCAAGGACGAGCTGATTTTTGTCATGCGTTATCCGGGTGGACAGCGCAGGCTTTTCATCAGCGCTCGTGCGGATTGTCCCAGAATTCACTTTATGACTCGAAATATCGAAAATCCTGCGAAGCCGCCTATGTTTTGTATGCTTTTGAGAAAACTTTTGGGCGGTGCGCGTTTTAACGGTGTTGAACAAATCGGCTTGGACAGAATATTGTTTTTAAAATTTTTGTCTAAAAACGAGATGGGTGATGATGTTGAACTTATCTTGGCGGTCGAAATAATGGGCAAGTATTCAAATATAATCCTGGTAAATGAAAACGGTAAGATTGTCGATTCTTTAAAGAGAGTTAATGAGTATAAATATTCTGTCAGAGAGGTTTTACCGGGAAACACCTATCATCTCCCGCCTATGCAGAACAAACTAAATATTACAACTTCTTCATTAAATGATATTTACGAAAGAGTGACCTCGTTTGGTTCGTCTATGCTTTCCTCGGCTTTGCTCAAGTCGCTGGAAGGTGTGTCAAAACTTTTTTGTAATGAACTTGTATTTGACTTCTTCGGCGCAGACGAAGTTGTCAGCGAAATTTCGCAACCTGATAAGCTTATCAGCGCGCTGGCGGTATATAAAAACAAAATTTTAAGCGATAAAATTCAGCCTGTAATTCTTATGGATAAAAATAGGCCGAAAGAGTTTTACTTTATGCCGATAAAGCAGTACGGTTCTCTGTTGAGCCAAAGAGAATTTAACTCGTTGAGCGAAATGCTTGAATCCTTTTATTTTGAAAGAGATAGGTTGTTCAGAACTAAGCAGAGGGCGCACCTTTTAAGTAAAACTATTTCAACGGCAATTGAGCACACAAGCAGGAGGATAAATATACAGTCACAGGAGCTTGCGCGAACAGAAAACGCCGAGGAGTATAAAAAGTACGGCGAATTGATTGCCGCAAATGCGTATTCCTGGCAAAAGGGCAGTAGTGAATATGAAGTGTTTGACTACTATTCCGGCGAAAATGTGTCTATAAAAGTCGATTGTTCTCTGACTCCTATGTAGAATTCCCCGCGTTATTATAAAAAATACAAAAAATCACTTACTGAAAAGGTTAAACTCAAAGAGGAAATCGAAA
>CALYOC010000106.1 GCA_945227095.1 uncultured Clostridia bacterium | reverse complement strand
AAGCAAGAGGCAACTATCCTGCGACACGGGCAATGGGCAACACCGGATAATTTCGCATTTTCCTTAGCCAATTGTACCATTCCCTTCGAAGCGTCAACATGGACGACGCTCGCGCCGGCTTTAAGACAAGCGACGGTAGCACAACCGGTATATCCGAACAAGTTAAGAACCTTGAGCGGTCTGTCGGCACTTTTAATTATCGAATACAGTTCGTCCCAGTTTACCGCCGGCTCCGGAAAAATTCCGGTATGCTTAAAGCCCATAGCCTTAACGCCGAAACTCAACTGCCCGGATGACACAGTCCAGCTCTCCGGCAATCGGTGGTAACTATCCCACTGACCGCCTCCCTTGTTAGATCGGATATATCTCGCGTCGGCATTTTGCCAAAGGCGATTACTCTTAGGCGTTTTCCAAATCACCTGCGGGTCGGGACGAATTAAGACGACATCGCCCCACCTTTCCAATCTCTCACCGCAGGAACAATCAATAAGCTCGTAATCTTTCCAATTTGAAGAATATCTCATTATGAAAGTCTTTCTTTTACCAAATCAGCAATATCACTTGCCAACTTTTCAATCAAATCCATATCCTTACCCTCTAACATAACGCGGATAAGGGGTTCTGTTCCCGACAATCTGACAAGCACTCTGCCGTCACCGCCGAGAATTTCCTCGGCTTCGGAGATTTTTGCTTTAATCGCCTCGTCCGTTTCATATGCCGCTTTGCCCTCGGGTGTAACGCGAACATTCTTTAACACCTGCGGATATTTTTTCATTTGAGCTGCAAGCTGACTTAAACTTTTTGAACTGTCCTTAATAACGCTCAAAAGTTTTACCGCAGAGAGCTGTCCGTCTCCCGTTGTGGCATTGTCCTTCAAAATAATATGACCGGATTGCTCACCGCCCAAATTGTAGTCATTGTTGAGCATATTTTCGAGGACATATCTGTCGCCGACAGATGTAATTTCACAGTGAATGCCGTTTTCCTCACAGAATTTAAAGAAGCCCATATTGCTCATTACCGTGACAACCGCTGTATCGGATTTAAGCTCTCCCTTTTCCTTCATTGCCTTGGCGCAGATTGCGATAATTTTATCTCCGTCAACTTCTTCACCGTTTTCATCAACGGCAAGCATACGGTCGGCGTCTCCGTCAAACGCAATACCGACGCTGCATTTATTCTCAAGTACTGCTTTCTTCAAATTCTTCAAATTAGTGGAACCGCACTCTTTGTTGATATTTACTCCGTCGGGCTCACAGCAGGTATATACACCGTCAATTCCCAAGCAATTAAATAAATCCCTTGCCGTAACCGAGGAAGAACCGTTTGCACAGTCAAACGCAACCCTCATACCCTTTAAATCGGTTTTACATGTTGAAACGATATGTGCGATGTAATCCTTTTTAGCATTTTCGGAATAATAAACCCTTCCGACATCGCCGCCGATTTTAACGGGAGGAGTTGAAACTCCGTCCAAAATAATAGCCTCGATTTGCTCCTCCAGCTCGTCGCTGAGTTTGAATCCGTTGCCCTGAAAAATCTTAATTCCGTTAAATTCACAAGGATTGTGCGAAGCGGAAATCATAATTCCGGCGTCGTATTTATATTCCTTTACGAGATAGGCAACCGCAGGAGTCGGTACAACACCGATAATCAAAACATCTGCTCCGACTGAGCAAAGTCCTGCCGCCAATGCATTTTCAAGCATATCTGACGACATCCTTGTATCCTTGCCGATTAAAACCTTAGGTCTGTCACAATCCTTGTCGATAAGCACCGAAGCGGCAGCTCTTCCGATATTCATTGCGAGCTCCGGTGTGAGCTCACTGTTCGCAACACCTCTTGCGCCGTCTGTTCCAAACAACCTTCCCATAATACATCTCCCTCGTTAAACCTTGTATTCTATTCCTAAATGTCTGTACGCCTCCGGTGTGACACATCTTCCTCTCGGAGTGCGGGATAAAAAACCGAGCTGCATAAGATACGGCTCATACACATCTTCGATTGTCACCGCTTCCTCGCCTATCGCCGCCGCGATAGTGTCGAGTCCTACGGGTCCGCCGGAATAGTTCTTAATCATTGTTGTCAAAAGTGTTCTGTCAATCGCGTCGAGTCCCAATTCATCAATATCCATTCTGCCAAGCGCGTCCATAGCGGTTTTTTCAGTTATTACTCCATCCGCCATTACCTCGGCAAAATCCCGTGCGCGCTTTAGCAGCCTGTTGGCTATTCGTGGGGTTCCTCTTGAACGCGAAGCAATTTCCAATGCACCGTCATCGTCTATTTCTATTCCCAAAATGCCTGCGCTTCGTTTTACAATCGAAGCAAGTTGCTCGGGTGAATAGAGCTCCAGACGCAGGATGACTCCAAACCTGTCCCTCAGGGGTGCCGAAAGTTGTCCTGCCCTTGTGGTGGCACCGACCAAGGTGAAGTGCGGCAAATCAAGTCTAATCGACCTTGCCGAAGGACCTTTGCCGATGATAATATCTATCGCGCTGTCCTCCATAGCCGGGTAGAGAACCTCCTCAACGCTTCTGTTCAAGCGATGTATTTCATCAATGAAGAGGACATCGCCCTCGGACAAGTTGGTTAAAAGCGCGGCGAGGTCGCCCTGCTTTTCAATTGCCGGGCCGGAAGTAATGCGAATATTGACACCCATTTCATTTGCGATAATGCCCGCCAAAGTTGTCTTACCGAGTCCCGGAGGCCCATAGAGGAGAACATGGTCGAGTGTGTCATTCCTCTTTCGAGCCGCTTCAATGTATATACTTAAATTCTCTTTTGCTTTGTCTTGACCTATGTAATCCGTCAGTTCCTTCGGTCGTAGCGATACCTCAATATCGTTATCCTCAGGGGTATATTGAGATGTGATAAGTCTGTCTTCGTAATTTTCCATAACTCACCTACATAAGTTTTTTAAGTGCCGATTTTATCATCTGCTCTGTGTCGAGTTCCTTGTCCAACGAGGACAGGGCGTTAACCGCATCTGTTCTGGCATATCCGAGAGCAATCAGAGCGTCTATCGCATCCTTGTAGCTATCGTCCTCTGAAACAGATTCAACTGCACAAACAGAATCTATATTCTCTTCACCGACAACGGCATTTAGCTTGTCTTTCAGTTCGAGTATTACTCGCTCGGCAGTTTTTTTACCGATTCCGTTGGCGGCGGAAATCGCTTTAATATCCTTTGACGCAATCGCCAAGGTAAGTTTTTTCGGACTTAATTGAGACAGGATACTCAACGCCGCCTTAGGTCCCACTCCCGAAACACTCAATAGAAGCCGGAAACAATTTAATTCCTCGCTGTCACAAAAGCCGTACAAGTCCAAAGCGTCCTCCTTGACATTGAGGTGCGTCAAAAGGCTGACCTTTTCACCGACGCTTCCGATTTTAGAAAGTGTGTTTAGCGTTGTATAACACCTGAATGAAATATTTCCCAAATCAATGACAACGCCGTTCAAATCTTTAAAAATCAGCGTACCTTTAACGCCGTGAATCATTACCAACGCCTGCCTTTCATTGCATTTAATACAGAGCCTGATGAATGGGCATGGCAGATTGCAAGCGCGAGCGCGTCCGCCGTATCGTCCGGCTTGGGTATTTTCTTCAATCCCAAAATTGTCCTTGTCATTTCCTGCACCTGCGACTTCACCGCCCTGCCGTAGCCTACAACCGCCTGCTTGACCTGCAAGGGAGTGTATTCGCAAAACTCCAGATTGTTAAGTCTTGCGCTGAGCGTTATAACTCCTCTCGCCTGGCTGACATCAATTACCGTATTCGCGTTGCTGTTATAAAATATCTTCTCGATTGACATCACATCGGGTCTGTACTTTTGAATAATGTAATTTAGCTGTTCATAAATGGTTTTAAGCCTATCGGGGAAATACTCGCCCGCCTCTGTGGTGATAGCCCCATAGTCAATTCCCTTGAATCTATTGGAAGTATAATCTATGACTCCCCACC
>CALYOC010000105.1 GCA_945227095.1 uncultured Clostridia bacterium | reverse complement strand
AAAAAGGCTAAAAAGGTTAAAGCATAAATTATACTGACCTTCGGCGGCGTTTTTTAACGCCGCCGAAGTAGAAAAGAGGAAAATATGATTTCTGAAAAATTTTCTATTGATAATGAACAGGGCTTGCATATGAGACCTGCAACACTTCTTGTGAAAGCGGTTAAGCCCTTCGATTCAAAGGTTTCAATAGTTTTTGGAGGCAAAACTATCGCTTGTAACATTATGCAGATTATCGCCGCTTGCATTAAGTGCGGTTCTGAAATTGAAATCCAATGCGACGGTGCACAGGAAGAACAGGCAATGCAGGCTATCAAAGAACTCGCCGCTGACAATTGGGGAGACTGATTTAGGAGAAATTTCTATGAAGTATTTGGGTATCGCGGCTTCAGCCGGAATAGGCATAGGTCAGATTGTAAAAATTGAAGAACATAGTATTGAATACGAGGCAAGAAATGTTGAAGATACACAGGCGGAGCTTGAGCGCTACGCAAAAGCGGTAGAGAGGTTTTGTGAAAAAACACTTCAAATGAGCGCTCAGGTACGAAAGAGAGGCGGCGAAAAAGACGCTGAAATCCTGGAAGGGCACAATGTTATGCTTGAGGGAATGCAGGATAATATTGAGGATGCAATCCGTGACGGCTCGTGTGCAGAAGCGGCGGTTGATATGACCTGCGATTTCTTTATCAGTGTTTTTCTCAGCGCGCCTGAGGAGCTTACAAGACAGCGTGCCGCCGATGTAAAGGATATTAAAACCCGAATGCTTAAAATCTTGCTCGGAATTGAAGATGTTGACATTTCCGGAGTTGAACCGGGCACTGTCATTTTGGCTAAGGAGCTCACTCCGTCTATGACGGCAGGGATAATTAAGGACAATGTTGCCGGTATTATCACCGAGCAGGGCGGAATAACATCACATTCAGCCATACTCGCGCGGGCTCTTGAAATTCCGGCTGTGTTGAGTATGAAAAGTGCGTTTGAAATGCTTGAGGATAAGCAGACTGTCATAGTTGACGGAACAAACGGCGAGGTTATTGTTGCGCCCACCGATGAAGATATAGATTTATATACAGTAAGGCGCAGAGAGTATCTTGAAGCAAAAAAGGCTTTGGGAAAATACATCGGCAGGTCAACGCAGACCGCTGAGGGACGCTGTTTTGAGCTCGTTGCAAACATAGGTAATCCCAATGATGTAAAACAAGTTCTCGAAAACGACGCAGAGGGCGTCGGCTTGTTCAGAACAGAGTTTTTGTTTATGGACAGGGATAAAATGCCTGACGAGGAAGAACAGTTTGAGGCTTATAAAAAGGTTGCGGTTGACTTAAAAGGCCGCCCTGTGATTGTGAGAACTCTTGATGTGGGCGGAGATAAGCAGATACCTTATTTCGAGATGCCGAAAGAGGAAAATCCCTTTATGGGATATAGAGCCGTCCGCTTTTGCCTTGATAAAGCGAGCGAGGTTTATCGTCCGCAGCTGAGAGCGCTTTTAAGAGCGAGTGCGTATGGAAATATTAAAATTATGGTGCCGATGGTGACCTGTGTTGACGAATTGCGCGCCGTTAAGAAAATTTTATCCGAAATTATGGACGAATTAGAGCGGGAGGACATTCCGTTTAACAGGAATATCGAAGTCGGAGTTATGATTGAAACACCTGCTGCGGTGCTGATTGCCGACATTCTTGCAACGGAAGCGGATTTCTTCTCAATAGGCACTAATGATTTAATAGGCTACACAATGGCTGCGGACAGAGGAAACAGTAAGGTTTCATATTTGTATTCGCAGTACAATCCCGCCGTGCTCCGAGCGATAGAACATGTTATCGCCTGCGCGAAGAATGAAAATGTTCCGGTTGGAATGTGCGGCGAAGCGGCTGCGGACCCGTCTTTGATACCTCTGTGGATTTCCTTCGGACTTACTGAGTTCAGCGTAAATCCAGCAAGTGTTTTGAGAACCCGTAAGATTATTTCCGAGTGGACGACAGCTAAAGCAAATGAGATTTCGCTGGCTGTAATGAACGCTCAGACGAGGGACGAGGTTGTCGAAATATTAAAAAACGCAGAGAATTAAAAGTTATTAAATACAATCAAAAAGCCTTGCGTGAGCAGGGCTTTTATTGTTTGAGTTTGAAATATTGCGTGTCGTGAACGCCGAAAAGCAATAATTTATAATAAAACTTTATTTTTCGCTTAATGTATGATAATATATATTTTATATAGAGTATTTGGAGAAAACAGGGGGAGCAATATGAGTAAAACTCAAAAGGGAAAATTTTCGGAGCGCGTCAAGGGCGCTTTGGGAATTGAGGGAGATACCAAAACAGTTGTATTTCCGATGTTATCCTACACAGCGACAAATATTGCCACAAGTGGTGCAGGGTATATAAACGGACTGTATTACATCGCTTTTTTGACATATGTCGAGGGACTCAGCGGAAGTCAGATAGGCTTGATAATGCTTCTCAAGTCTATTTGGGACGCTATTACAGACCCTATGATGGGAATTATCACCGACCGCACCCGCTCAAGGTTCGGAAAGCACAGGGTTTATATTATATTCGCCGCCGTACCGTTTGCAATCACATTCTTTATGACATGGTATTCCTTCGGCATTTCGGGAATGGGCAACAGCAACCTTACAATGATGTACTACATTTTTGCCTATTTCTTATACAGTACGGTGACCACCGTTCTCTCGGTTCCGCATACGGCTATGCTGCCTGAAATGGCTCCCGACTATTTTCTTCGCACGCAGTACAACTCTGTCGGATACCTTATGAACTCAACGGGTATGGTGCCCTCGTTCCTGATTGCTTCCATACCTTTTGGACTTTTCCAGACAAAGACATTCGACGAAACTTTCCGTATGAAATTTGTAATTCTCGGAATATGCCTGTCTCTGTTCTATATAATTCCGATTATTATTACGGGTATCAAGTGTAAGGAGCCGTCCTCACTTCAGGCTCACTTTGAGCCCTTTGACGGAAAATATGTGTTTAAGGAATATATCCAGGTGTTCAGAAACAGGGCGTTCAGACAGTATTTCACAATCAGCCTTTTATATATGTTCGCCCTGGGCTTCTATAACAATACAAAGGTATATTTTATGAAAGAATTGGCAGATGTCTGGGTGCTTTACAATGTCACAAATGTCATTTCCGGAATATTTGAAGCGTCGGGCTTCCCGCTGAATTATTGGCTTACAAAGAAATTCGGCAAGCAGCGCAGTTCTTGGATAACCACGCCGTTTTATATCATATCTTTAGTAATTATTTTGTTTATCAACGGAAACAAAAAGCTCGGAGCTATCCCGATTACAAATATTGCGGTGCTTGTGCACTGTGCTTTTTATAACTTCGGATTGTCCGGAATCGGATTTACAACATCAAATATATATCCCGATGTAACCGATGTTGACGAGATGATAACAGGTCGCCGCAGAGAGGGCGTAGTGGCAACCTTCTCAACCTTTATTAAGAAGATTGCGAGCGGCTTCTTGGGAATGATTGTCTTGACCTCTCTCGAATGGTTTGGTGTTGCAGTCAGCTCGAAAACCACATCTGTCGGAGGTATCGCTCCGGGGCATTATGCTTCCGATTTGTTCGGAAAGTTCTTTGACTATGCCTTCGGAATTAAGCTCACCGGTGCCGTAATACCGATTATCTGTATTGCAGGTGCGCTTTTGGCGTTGAGAAATTACACTATGACAAAGAACGCCCACTCTATGATTAGAGCGGCAATTGCCACAAAGAAGATTTACGGCGATGTCACCTTAACCGAAGAAGAAAAGAAAACCTGCGAAAAAATTGCGGGACAAAAGTGGGAGAATATGTGGATAAGTAAAGCCGGTAACGGAGAATATCATCCGCTTGAAAAGGATGAAAAGGGTAAATATATCTTGCCCGAATTGAATTCAGAGAAAACGGAAAGCGAGAAAACTGCAGTTTAAGGAGCATATAATAAACAGATTTT
>CALYOC010000104.1 GCA_945227095.1 uncultured Clostridia bacterium | reverse complement strand
CGGGTCCTTGCTCAATCGTTCAGGTCAAAACCCCCGAAAATGACGGTTACAGTGCCGCTCAGTTAGGTTTTGGCGAAATCAAGCTTACGAAGGTTAACAAGCCTTTACAGGGACACTTCGCAAAGGCAGAGACAGCACCCAAAAGATATCTTCGTGAATTCAAGTTCGACGATATGGACGCTGTAAAGGTCGGAGACATCATCAAAGCCGATGTATTTGAAGAAGGCGACATTGTTGATGTAATCGGCACAAGCAAAGGTAAAGGAACAGCCGGAGCAATTAAGAGATGGAATTTTGCAAGGCTTAGAGAATCTCACGGTACCGGTCCTAATTCAAGACACGCCGGTTCATTGGGCGCTTGCAGTACTCCTTCCAGAGTATTCAAGGGCAAGAAGATGGCAGGACATCTCGGTTGTGAGAGAGTTACTGTTCAGAATTTGACAGTAGTCAAGGTTGACGCAGAGAACAACCTCATCGCTATTAAGGGAGCAATCCCCGGACCTAAGGGCGGCGTTGTTGTTGTAAGAAACAGCGTCAAGAAAGCATAACGAGGAAGGGAGAGATTTAAATGCCTAAGGTTAAAGTTGTTGATACAAACGGCAAAAGAGTATCAGAAATCAAATTGGCAGACGAAGTTTTCGGTATTGAGCCGAACAAGTCGGCAATGCACCTTGCAGTAGTCAGCTATCTTGCCAACCAACGCCAGGGAACACAGTCTACCCGTACTCGTTCAGAGGTTAAGGGCGGCGGCAGAAAGCCATGGCGCCAAAAGGGAACAGGTCGTGCCCGCCAGGGTTCAATCAGAGCTCCGCAGTGGACACACGGCGGTATCGCTCTCGGACCGAAGCCGCGCAAATACGGCATTTCACTTAACAAGAAGGTTAAGCGTCTTGCAATGAAGTCGGCGTTGAGCACAAAGGTTCTCGATTCAGAGCTTGTAGTAGCAAAAGAGTTCGGTTTAAGCGAAATCAGCACAGCGGCTATGGCAAAGGTTGTTTCCGCAATCAGCAAGGGTAAAAAGACTCTTATCGTGCTTCCCGAGAACAACGAAGTAATTTATAAGAGTGCGCGTAACATCGCAGGAGTTAAAGTTGTCACAGTCAACACACTTTGTGTTTACGATATTCTTAACTGCGGATGTATGATTGCTCTCAAAGAGAGTGTTAAGAAAATCGAGGAGGTATATGCATAATGATGACTCAAGATATTATCATTAAGCCTATCATCACCGAGGCGAGTATGGCTGCGGCTCAGCTTAAAAAATACACTTTCAAAGTTGCTAAAACAGCTAATAAAGTAGAAATTGCCAAAGCGGTTGAAGCTCAGTTCGGCGTTGAGGTTGCAAAGGTCAACACAATCAATGTCCGCGGACAGAAGAGAAGAACCGGAAGATATGAAGGCTACACTCCTTCATGGAAAAAGGCAATCGTAACTTTGACAGAGGATTCCAAGACAATTGAATTCTTTGAAGGTTTAATGTAATTAAATAATAAAAACATTATATATTAGTTTGAACAGCAATGTATGGAGTCGGCATACTCCGCTAAGCAGTTCAGATAGGAGAGTGAAGTAAATGCCTATTAAGTTTTATAAACCTACCACTCCCGGCAGACGCGGTATGACCACAATGGACTACTCCGAGCTTTCGAAGGTAAGTCCCGAAAAGAGCTTGTTAAAACCCGTTAAAAAGCATTCGGGCCGCAACAACTACGGTCGTATTACAGTTCGTCATCACGGAGGAGGAAATCGCAGAAAGTATCGTATCATTGATTTCAAGAGAAACAAGTTCGATATTCCTGCAAAAGTTCTTACTATTGAGTATGACCCGAACCGTTCTTCTTTCATTGCACTCGTGCAATATGAAGACGGAGAAAAGAGTTACATTTTGGCTCCTCAGGAGTTGAAAGTCGGCGACACCGTTATTTCCGGTAAAGATGCTGATATCAAAGCAGGTAACGCATTACCTCTCACCAGCATTCCCGTAGGTACAATAGTTCACAACGTTGAGCTTTATCCCGGCAAGGGCGGACAGCTTGCGAGAAGTGCAGGAAACTATGCGCAGCTTATGGCGAAGGAAGGTAAATACGCCTTGTTAAGACTTCCCTCAACAGAGCTTCGCAACGTTCCCGTTGAATGTATGGCTACAATCGGTATTGTCAGCAATTCCGAGCACGCCAACATCAACTATGGTAAAGCCGGTCGTAAGCGCCATATGGGCTGGAGACCTACCGTCCGCGGTTCTGTTATGAACCCGAATGACCACCCGCACGGCGGTGGTGAAGGTAGAGCACCCATCGGTAGAAGCGGTCCTGTTACACCTTGGGGTAAACCTGCTCTTGGATATAAGACAAGAGATAAGAAGAAGCAGTCTGATAAGATGATTGTCAGAAGAAGAAACGGTAAATAGTCGAAAGGAGCAATGAATAATGAGTAGAAGTACAAAAAAAGGACCTTTTGTTGCACCAAAGTTACTTGCAAGAGTAAAGGCTATGAATGAGAGTGGCACTAAGCAAGTCCTCAAGACATGGAGCAGAGCTTCAACAATCTTCCCGGATTTTGTAGGTCACACATTTGCCGTTCACGATGGTCGCAAACATGTTCCGGTATATGTAACTGAGGATATGGTTGGTCATAAATTAGGTGAATTTGCACCGACAAGAACATTTAGAGGCCACGCAGGCTCTAAAACAACTAAGTAAGCGGATGAAAGGAGAATTTAAAATGGAAGCAAAAGCAACAGCAAAAGCTACACATGTCCGCATATCTCCTCGCAAGGTTCAAATTGTTTTGGATCTTATCCGCAATCAACCTGCAAACAAGGCGCTTGCAATTTTGCAGTACACACCCAAAGCGGCTTGTGAGCCTGTAAGCAAGCTTTTGAAGTCAGCGATGGCTAATGCGGAGAACAATCACAATATGGACGCTGCGAGACTTTATGTAGCAGAATGTCAGGTAGGTCCCGGACCTATCCTCAAGCGTATCAGACCGAGAGCGCAGGGCCGTGCGTACAGAATCAACAAGAGAACATCGCACATCACCTTGACACTCAAGGAAATGGAATAAGGCAGGAGGTAAAGTAGAATGGGACAAAAAGTTAATCCTACCGGACTTAGAATCGGTGTTATTAAAGATTGGAATTCTCGTTGGTATGCCCGCAAGGATGTATTCGGAGATACACTTGTTGAGGACTACAAGATCAGAACATATCTTAAGGACAGACTCTATGGTGCCGGTGTACCGAAAATTGAAATTGAGAGAGATGCAAAAAGAGTTCGCATCAATATCTTCTGCGCTAAACCCGGTATGGTTATCGGCCGTCAGGGTGCCGAGATTGAAAAATTGAAGGCAGATTGCGAAAAGATGTTGGGCAAAGAGGTTTCTCTCAACATTGTTGAAGTTAAACAACCTGCTCTCGACGCAACACTCGTTGCAGAGAGTATCGCAACCCAGCTTGAGCGTCGTGTATCCTTCCGCCGTGCCGTTAAAAAGGCAATCGGAGATGCGATGAGAGGCAGAGCAAGAGGTATCAAAATTCAGGTATCGGGAAGACTCGGCGGAGCCGAGATTGCCCGTTCCGAAACATATAAAGACGGAACAATTCCGCTTCAGACAATTCGTGCAGACATCGACTACGGCTTTGCAGAGGCAAAGACAACCTACGGTCGTATCGGCGTAAAGGTATGGCTTTACAGAGGAGAGGTTCTCCACGAGAGCAAATCCTCCGGTAACAGAAGCAGAAGAAGACCGTCTCGTAAGGAAGGGGGCAAAAAGTAATGTTAATGCCAAAGCGTGTTAAATATCGTAGAGTTCAGCGCGGAAGAATGAAAGGCGTTGCAACAAGAGGAAACTTTGTTTCTTACGGTGATTACGGTTTAGTTGCCCTTGAGCCCGCGTGGATTACAGCAAACCAAATTGAGGCTGCCCGTGGTGCTATGACGCGGTATATCCACATCGGCGGTAAAGGTTG
>CALYOC010000103.1 GCA_945227095.1 uncultured Clostridia bacterium | reverse complement strand
TTGAGCCGTGCCGCCCTCTCTCCTAAAATCTTTTCTAAGTATTCGTCGGGCTCCAGAGGCCAGTTGATAAATGATGTCTGTACCGGAAGTTGAATCGAGTATTCCTTGCAGATTTTCAGCGCTTGCTCTGTGGGCAGGCAGGCGTGAATTATTCCGTGCCTGTGGTCCTCTCTCGGATAATCGTCGAGAGCGGCCTTGATTGCCCTTGCCGCCTGGTCGACCGCAGCGTCACCTATGGCGTGAAGCTCAATTTGCATATTGCGCCTGTTTGCCTTTTTACAGAAATCAATAACCTGCTCGTCCGTGTAGTATAAAACACCTTTGTCCGTACTGTTTTCGTACGGCTCGTTCATGGCCGCGTCCTGCGAGCCGAAGCAGCCGTCGAGCGCGCACTCGAAGCAGCCGCCTATTCTCGGAAACTTTCTCTTTGCCGCCTT
This sequence comes from uncultured Clostridia bacterium, assembly GCA_945227095.1. Classification (GTDB taxonomy): domain Bacteria; phylum Bacillota; class Clostridia; order Oscillospirales; family Acutalibacteraceae; genus CALYOC01. The sequence goes on along the minus strand of CALYOC010000103.1, from coordinate 3,551 downwards.
TTCAACGGTGAGAGTTTGCATAAATATTCGCAGCTGGAATCCGTTTTGAAGACCTCTGCCGACCCACTTTTCCAAATCAACATCGAGGTCGCCGGAAAAACCGACTCCGCTGACCGTGTGAACCATTCCTATTCCCTTTGAGGCGATATAGTCGGCTGCCTTTTGCATATTTTTTACAAGCTCAAATATCGACAGCGAGTCCGTTATATAATTTGAAACGGCGAAAAACGCCTCTTGATTCATCTCTCCGCTGTCCTCGTGGTAGCCGCGTAAATCTTTTATTTTGTCTTTGAGTAAGTTGAGAAGCTTTGTGTTGACAATACAGGCGTGACCGTCGTATTTGATGATGAGCGCCGGTTTGTCGGGAACGGCCCTGTCAAGCTCCGTTCTGTTTATCAGCCGGCCCTCCTTTACCGAATAGGGAGAGGCGCCGAAGCCTATGACTATTTTGCCTTTATACGATTTGGCAAATTCCTTTAACTCTCTTTCAATTTGCGCATTGTCCCTTGCCTTCATCACGTTTAGCCCCGCGTGGAATGTTGCGAAACTTGCAAAGTGCATATGTGTGTCAACAAAGCAGGGAATGAGCGCCTGATCGCCCAGCTCTACGGTGGGTGCGTCAGCGTATTCGGGCGGAAGCTCGTCTCCGACAAATACAATTTTTCCGCCGTCCTCTACAAGGTGTGAGAAGACATTGTTTTTATCGTCGCATGTAATGATTGTACCTTTATAGTGAGTCATATTGTTACCTCCGGTTGATTTTTATATATTGTTTGATTTCATTTTTTGAGCGATTTTTGTGCCCGTGGGTGTTGTCGCAAGTCCCTCTTGACTTGTTTCGCGCAGGCAGGCGGGTATCAGCTTTCCTGTTCGTCTCATTGAATCGACAACCTCATCCGGCGGGATTTTGCTGTAAACGCCGGCGCCCGTCAGGTGAGCGCTGACTACCGCATTTACTGCGCCGTAGGCGTTTCTTTTAACGCAGGGAACTTCAACAAGTCCGGCCACGGGGTCACAGGTGAGACCGAGCATATTTTTAATTGCGAGAGCCGCAGAGTTTGCAATTTCCTTGTTTGAGCCTCCCAAAAGGAAGGTGAGAGCGCCTGCCGCCATAGCCGCCGCACTTCCTATTTCTGCCTGGCAACCGCCCTGTGCACCTGAAATTGAGGCTGATGTCGCGATAACCTCACCTATGCCGGCGGCTACAAAGAGCGATTTTACAATTTCGTCCTCGTCCGCGCCGCGCTGTTTTTCGTATGTTATCAAGACGGCGGGGAGAACACCGCAGGAGCCTGCTGTGGGAGCGGTTACAATTCGGCGCATACAGGCGTTGGATTCACCCATTTTTACTGCCCTTGCAATCACCTGCGAGAGAAAATCTCCTACTAATCTTTCACCGAGAGAGAATATTTCGAGTTTTTCTCCGTCCGAACCGGAAAGTCCGCTCGGAGAGATAAGGGATTTGTCATATGATGCGTCGGATTCCTTCATCTGACGGTACATCTCCCTCATTTTGTCGAATGATTCCTCGGCGGTGACCGCGCGCTCGTTCATATCGTCCTGCAAGATAACCTGCCAAAAATCGATATTCTTTTTCTCACTTATTGATATAATGTCTTGAAGTTTTGAAAAACCCATTATTTTTCGCCCTCCTCGTCAAAATCATCCTTTAGGGAGTAGAAGGTGATATTTTCCGCACCGAATAAATTTTTTAACTCATCGGCGATAATATCGGGTATCTCCTGGTCACATTCGACAATCATAACCGCCTCGCCGCCTCTGCTTCTCCTGTAAAGGTTCATTGTGGCGATATTGAAATCGTTTTCTGCCAAAAGTCCCGTGACGGATGAGATAAATCCGGGTTTATCCTTGTGTCTTATGATAAAGGTGGGCTTTTCACCGGAGAAATTCACCTTGAGCGGACCTATGCTTGATATATTTATTAGTGAACCGCCTACCGATTCTCCGACAAAGTCGAGTTTTTTGCCGCTGACTCCGGTCAGCTTCAGCTGTACCGAGTTGGGGTGAGCTCTGCGAAGCTTTGCCTGTGCGAAGGAAAAGGTCATACCTGCCTTTTTCGCGTAATCGAAGCTTTTTGGAATGCGTGCGTCATCGGGCTTCATACCCAACAATCCTGCCACAAGGGCAAATTGCGTTCCGTGACCCGAGCCGGTTGCTAAAAACGAGCCGTAAAGGTAAATTTCAGCGTCCTTTACCGGTTCTCCCAAAAGCTTGCGCGCGGCACATCCTATTTTAACTGCGCCGGCGGTATGCGAGCTCGACGGCCCGACCATAACAGGACCGATTATATCAAATATGTTCATATTTCATTCCGTTCTTATTCAGTGTAAAATTTTGTTAAATGTTTATTTATTCTCTATTGAGGAGAAGAAGTCGTGAGCGAGGACATATGCTTGCTTTCCGTCGTGTGATATGTATGAGGAATGGTCGCCGCCCTTGATGATTGCAACCTTACTGCCTTTCACCGAGTTGTGAATAAAAGCCGTGTCGGAGAGATACATAATGTCAAATTCACCTGCCACAATGTATGTCGGGCATTTGATTTTTGAGAGCTTCTGCGCGGTTATTTGCGGTTGAGTGAGCATCATATCGTTGAGCTTGGTATGCTTGAACATATTGGAGAACTTGACATCGATAATGAAAAAGGGCTTCATTGTCTGCGGAGTCGAGTTTGCGCCGCAGCTGACAATTCCTCCGAGTAAATCGGGATAAGTGTATGCAACGGTCAACGCGTTGATTCCGCCGTCGCTGTGGCCTAAAATATAGGGCTTTTCCAATCCCAATGCTTCGATAAATTCCTTAATATCCTTTGCCATAAGGTCGTATGAGATATCTTCGGGGTCACTGCTTTGACCGTGACATCTGCTGTCAATCGCATATACGGTATAATTGTTTGCAAGGTATAAAGCCGCTTCTTCAAGCGCCTCGTGACTTCTGCCGTTGCCGTGCACAAGGATTAGCGGGTGACCCGATTGTCCGTATTGGGCGTAGTGCATTTTAACCTCACTGAGCTGAATGTCGTCTTCCTTAACCGGACCGGAGACCGGTTCCGGAAGCGAGGAGGTGTCAATGGTAATCATATTGTACTTTTTGGACTCGATGTGAACCGCCGTCAGCCATACGCCGACTCCTGCCACACAGGCGAGAAGCGCCGCACCGATACCGATTAAAACTTTTTTCTTCTTACTCATAATAAACCTCATAAATCTATTTTATTTGTTTTCCTGTTTAAGCCTTATTATTTTCTTGTCAGCAATACCACGGTTTCAATATGGCTCGGTTCTATAACAAGTAACGCATTTCGTACTCAATGTATCCCGGAATGGCGGAACACCTGTTTTCGTTTTAAAATGGGTATGTCGAACCGATACAAGTGTTGAGTTTGCTTTTTTCTCGTACATGTATAAATAAATCAAATCAAAAAAATCATTTGTTTACTCTAACATCAACCCATGCTTCATTTTCCCATGCAATTCTTGTGTATGCTTGATCATTCAATTTTTTCATCAAATCTTCCTGTACTTGTAAAT
>CALYOC010000102.1 GCA_945227095.1 uncultured Clostridia bacterium | reverse complement strand
ATGGTATCCGAACCTAATTGACTAACAGCAACCAAACCTAATTAGGTTCAAATTTTAGGGAGAAGCGTTTTGAAGAAAAAGGGAATTTCGCTGTTTACAAAGTATTATATTGCAGTCGGGACAGGAATATTGGCAAGCTTTCTTGTCCTGTCGGTTATGGTTATGTTCTTTGTCAACAACTATCTTCTTGAAAGAAATACGGAACTGCTTAGAAATAACACCGCTAAAATTGCGGCAGGGCTGCAAAGCGATGAGACTGACATCGGTCATATGACAACAGGTGACAGAGAGATACTCAGGTACACTCTTGAAATTTTCTCCTCTGCAAATGATGCGGATATCCTCGTTTTAGATACCGATGGGCGCGTTGTCGTCTCCGGGCAGGAGCGTGAGATAAATATGGACGGACTTGTTCTGCCCGATGAGATAATGAATACCGTCAAGGAGAATTCAAAGGGTGTATTGACCTTTAAGGCGAAACTGCCGGAGTTTTCCCCCGACAATGCCGTTATGATAAGCAAGGCGGTCGGAGCGAGAAATAATGCCGTCAGCGGATATGTCGTCACAGTGACCGATATGAATATGATAACGGGAAATATCAACGGTATTTTCAGAATACTTTTGATGTCCGTTTTAGCGGCGCTTATCATTGCGGTTGCGATAGTGTATTTTCTTGCCTACCGCACCTTAAAACCGCTTAAGCAGCTTTCGTTTGCGACGAAGAAGATTGCCTCCGGCGATTATTCCTACCGAGTTGAAATAGACGGCGATAATGAGTTCAGAGAGCTCGGAGACGCCTTTAACGATATGGCGCGCTCCCTGTCCACCTTAGAGAGCTCGCGGCGAAGCTTTATCGCCAATATTTCGCACGAGCTTAAAACGCCTATGACGACGATAGGCGGCTTTGTAGATGGTATAATCGACGGCACAATTTCAAAGGAAAAGCAAAATGAATACCTGAAAATTGTTTCCAGCGAGGTTAAAAGGCTCGCGAGGCTTGTTGTGGCAATGCTCGATTTGTCGAAAATCGAAGCGGGCGAGCTGACTCTTAAAAAGGAGAAAGTCGATGTATCCCGAATGGTTTTTCGTGTTTTGCTGTCCTTTGAGCAGATGATTGAAAAGCAGAACATTGAAATACGCGGACTTGATAAAATGCCGAGTATAACCATAGATGTGGACAAGGATATGATCTATCAGGTGTTTTACAATTTGGTTGACAACGCGGTAAAATTTACCGATAAGGGCGGATATATCGCTGTTGCCGGAATGCTTATGGACGACAAATATGTTTTCAGGATAAAGAATAAATGCCATGGTATTTCTACGGAAGAAATGTCAAAAATATTTGAAAGGTTTTACAAAGTGGACAAGTCGCACAGCCGAGAGGTAAAGGGAGTGGGCTTGGGACTTTATTTGGTTAAAACCATTGTTGAAATGCACGGCGGACAGATAACCGTTATGAGTGAAGAGGGAGAAAACTGCGAGTTTTTATTCTGGATTCCGGTGGAGAACAATTTATAATTAGGAGTGTTGTGGGTGAAGAAAAGGGAGAATCGCGACCTTCGCGGCGAGCAGCCGCAGGAGTTTTATGATTATGTGCGTTATGCCGCTTCGAAGCCTGAAAAGAAGGTAAAAACAGGGAAGATTGTTTTTATCTGTGTTATGATTTTTGCGCTTTTGGTCGGTGTGTGTACGGTGGGCGCGTTGGCGTTCAAGGGGGGAATCGGCTCCGGTTCTGCCGAAAAGGTCACCGCCCGAAGCGAAGATACCGCGGCGAACAGGGGAGAGGATAACAGTATTTTCTTAAAGACGGAAAGCTCAAAGGCACTTGAGGAGTTACCTACCGACGAAATTGTAAATGTCAATAAGAGCGGTATGGTGCAGGTCGAGTTTTATGTCGGCGGTGAATTGTATGAATCCCGCTCCGGTTTTGTGGTTGGGACTAATGATAAAAATACAAAGACCTATATCGCTACCTTTGCCGACCCGCAGACGGAGTTTTCAAGGATAAAGGTCATCTTTAATAATAATAAGAAGTATTCGGCGGTTTTAATAGGTCGTGATGCAAGGACAAATGTCTGTGTTTTGGCGGTTAAAAAGACCGGCTTTAAGCCTGTCAAATTTGGCTCGTCCTCGGAGCTTTTGCAGGGTGAAAAGGTAATTTCAATGGGTGCGGTGGACAATGGTCAGTACTTCGGAAGCGTCAGCCAGGGAGCTGTTTCCTCCGTTTGCCGCAAGCTTCATTCCAATGAGTATTTGTATCATTTCAACGCCATACAGCACGACGCGTCGGTCAACAGCGGGAACTGCGGAGGAGCTCTTTTCAACAGGTTCGGACAGGTTGTCGGCTTAAATTTCGACCCCTATACATATTACGGCGATAACGGAATTTATTTCGCCGTGCCGTCAAACCTGCTTGTGAGTATAATCAATGATTTGGTAAATATCGGTGAAGTTGAGCGCGCAAGCCTTTTGATTTATTTCGAACAGCTCGACGATGAATCGGCGGAACAATACAACTTGCCTTCGGGAAGCATTGTAATATCGCAGGTTCAAGAGAAAAGCGACCTAAAGGGCAAGGTTAAACAGGGCGATATAATCGTCGCGGTAAACGGCGAGAAGCTCACCGAAAAGGGTATGATTTTAGATGTACTCGATTCTTGCCGCGTCGGGGAAGATATAACCCTTAAAATTGCAAGGATTGATTCTTCGGGAAGGGTGAATTACCGCAGCGTCAAGTGTCGGCTGATGACAAATATCGATTGATTTTGCGGCAGCATATCTGCAACGCTTTTTGTTTTATTTTATTTATACTCAAACGGAAGCACTCACGGACAAGTGCTTCCGTTTTTTTGTGTCGGGGGCTTTTTATTGCTTTTTGTCGTAGTCATATTATTCAAATCGAGCCTGTATTTTTTGTTATATATTACTAATAAAATAATATATAAATTACTTGTTTTTTATTCGTCTTTCTGTTAGAATAAATATTGTAGAATTTTATGCTCTGCAAGTGTGTCTTGCAGAATATATGTTTTATATAAAATATTAGAAGATTTATAACTTTTAGTATTTTTATCTTGTTAGGTCAAGGAGGAGTTTGTTTTGACTAAAACCATCAAGAAGGCATTGTCTGTTTTGTTGTCGGTGGCAATGGTTGCCGTTATGGTACCCTTTGGCTCTGCCGCGGCTCAAACCGATACAATGTCCTACGAAGTGACCGCAGTAAACGGTGCACCCGTAACCGAGAGCACCAAAATTTATGCGGGCGACAATGTAACCGTTGAGCTGAAGCTCGTCAACAACAACACTGTCTATGCCTGGAATACGGGATTTACCTATGACAGAGATGTTTTGAGCTTTCGATCCTGCACATTTTCCGACGCCTGGAATCAGGCAGAGGGCAGGAACTATTGCAGGGATAAGGAAACATATTACCAATTAGGTGCTATTTCCAATGTCGGACTCGCACCGGTAACCGATCCCGACAGATTGCAGAACAACCCCGGAACAACAGCCGCGACAATCGTTTTCAAGGTTGCCGATACCGCGCCGTCCGGTGATGTTCAGATTAGCGTTCCCTCCGAGGTTTCAACCTATGTAACCTTGATTGAGTCCTCGGTTGGTACAACTCAACCCGTCGATATCAGCGGTTGCTCTTTCAAAATCAGCGTGAACAAAACCGCTCTTAAAACAGCGATTGACAACGCCAACTCTTTTATCGCTTCGAGCACAAAGTACACTCCGGCATCTGTTGAAGCATTTAATGCAGAGGTTGCCAAGGCACAGGCGGTCTATGACCTCGAAACTGCTACGGACTCCGATGTATCCGCAGCGATTGAAGTTGTCAACAACGCGTATTCTCTGCTTCTTGAAAAGGCGTCTGCCGCTTCCAAGGACAGACTTCTCGCCGCAATCCGCAAATCACAGCTTGCTATTGAGAGTGCCGAGCAGGGTTATTATACCTGTCTCTTATACACATCTCCGAGCCCACGAGACAAGAGGCAAGCGGGTA
>CALYOC010000101.1 GCA_945227095.1 uncultured Clostridia bacterium | reverse complement strand
GCACAGTCCCCGTATTATCAAAGCCCAACAACTTATACCCTTTAAGGCAAAACTCGCGAATGAGTCCCGTATAGGCAAAATGCCCCGCGCCCATTCCGTGAGAAAAAATGATAATACCCTTATCCTCGTCGCAGTTGCCGCAGCTGTAAATATATCCCGTGAGCAAGCTGTCGGATTTTTTCTTCGTATTTTTCTTTGTGGGAATTTCAACCTTCACGGCATTTAAGTCCGGATAGTCCTCGGCGGTAAAATACTTAAAATTCTTATCGCCCTCGCACCTTTTACCGAAGACGGCATTTACGCAAAGCGCCGATATGACAAGGCAAATCATAACCACGGACAATACAACTATTCCGATAATACACAAAATATATTCCATAATATCACTCCCGAATCAAGTAATAAAATTATACCTTCAAAGACGTGGTTTTTCAACATTTCCCCGATTTAAGTTGAAAAATTGCTATATATATTTTATAATTTTATACATAAAAAATAACGGAGGTGTTCACTGTGAAGCGAAGGATTATATCTGTTTTAATCTGTGCGGTGCTTGTATTAAACTGTGCTTCAACGGGCTATGCACAAACCGCTTCAAACGAACATCCCGCCGTCTCTTACACCGAGGACGATTTCAGCGCAGGCAGAATACTTATAAAAAAAGACGATACGCAGGACATCGAGCAGTTAAAGGACGAATACTCCCTCGCGGCGGCTCAACCGATTGATACCTCCTCGCTGACCGGACAGGACGGCTCGCAGGAGCTTTACCTGGCAACAGTCGAGGACAAGCAGGACGCCGCCGAAATATGCCGCCGACTGAACGCAGACTCCTCGGTAATCTTCGCAGAACCCGACTACACGGCGCAGATAAGCGAGGTATCTCTTCCCGACGAGGTGCTTCAATCCTCCTCGGCATACTCAAACTTCAACAGATACTTCTCCTCGCTCGGAGTTGCCGACGCTTGGCAAGCCGCCGATACGATGGGAAGCGAGGAGGTGTGCGTCGCGGTTCTCGACACAGGACTCAACATCTCTCACCCGGACATAGACGACAACCTAAAATACGACGAAAACGGAAACTGCGGCTACAACGTGGTATCCGACAACTATGACATATCCGACAAAAACGGACACGGCTCCAATGTGGCAGGTATAATCGCTATGGAAGCCGACAATCAGGGCTTTGTCGGAATTGCGCCGAAAGTAAAAATAATGCCGATTAAGGTCAGCGAAAGCTCCGACGGCTCAATGTATATCTCCGACGTTATAAAAGGCATAAACTACGCCGTTGAGCACGGAGCAGACATTATAAATATGAGCCTTGGCTCGCAGGCATTCTCCGAATCCGAGCTACAGGCGCTCCAGAGCGCAAGCCAACACTCCGGCCTCGGCGCCGCGGCATGAAACAGCTCGCAGGACGCAACTCGCACCGAGGCCGTATATCCGGCCGCCGCAGGCTGCGTAATAGGTGTTATGAGCTGCGGAAATTACGAAAAAATCAAATATCCCTCGGAAATTGAGAACGACTGTTTGAGCAGTTTTTCAAATTACGACTCCTCCGGCATATTCTACGACATATGTGCGCCGGGAGTAAATATTGAAAGTCTGTCAAAGAGCGGAGATACATACGACACAAAAAGCGGGACAAGCCAATCTGCCCCTGCGGTGGCAGGAGCCGCCGCACTCTATATGAGCAAATATCCCTCCGCCTCGCCCTACCAGACAATGCAGGCGATACTTGACTCTGCCGACGAGATAGTTTCGGGCGGCGACGGCACAAAATACAAAAAGCTCAACATCAAGTCCGCCCTTGCCAGCGAGCCCGAGGATACCGCACGCTCCGCCCTTTCGGAAAACGCAAAGGAAATACTCAAAAACGCCTTCGGCAAGGACAGTACGGACGAGATTGACATTTCGCACGAGAAATACATAACCTTGATTACAAAGGACTGTTTACAAGACAAGAGCTACTGTCAATACATCTCAGACCTCAAAAATGTTCAAATTATCGACCTGTCCTCAATGTCACTCGAAAACGAAGATACCGCATTTTTTAAAAGTACGGTATTCCCTGCGCTTGTATCACTTGAAATCGACAACAACAAAAATTTTAGCAATATCGATTTGGGCGGGAACATAAATCAGCTCAGGACAATCAGTTTCAGCCGATGTTCCTTCAATAATCTTATGTTCCTAAAGTCGGCGAAAAAATTGACACGCATAAATGCAAACGATAACAAAATTTCTCACTCCTATCCGCTCGGAGAGGTAAAAACACTCGAACACATAAACCTTAAAAACAATATTTTACAGGACGCACAGGCATTTTCGGGAGAAAGCCTGCCGTATCTGGACTATTTAAATTTAAACTCCAACAAATTGACCGACATAAGTCCTCTTTACACTTACAAGGGCAGCAGCCTTTACATAAGCGACAACCCCTTAAACTACGGAAAAGACTACACAACAAGCCTTAAAACCGTTGAAAACAGCATATCTCACGCCGGACACAACACATATGTTTTTGAGCACAAAAACATCAACAAAAGCGGCTTCACACCGGCAAAGGAGATAATTGCCTGCGACTTAAATATACCGCGGGCAAGCGAGGTCTGCTCCGTGAGCATAAAAACCATTCCGCAAAATTCTGATTTAAACAATGCTTTTATCTTCACAAGCGCTCAAATTCAAACAGACCCCTTTTCCGGAGAGGTCAAATGGAATAAATTCGATATAGCAGAAAGTGTTTCGTATGACATTTCGGTACAGCCCACCACCGCCTTTGCAAGTACGAGCATTAAATTAAACATTCTCGCTCCCGAAATACTATCCTTTTACAGGTGCGAGGGCGGCGCGGTGATAACAGCTAACACAGCCGCAGACTACATAACCGTAGGTACAAAAAAATACACACAGTACGAGCAGGTTGACAATCACAGAATTTTCACCGTTCAGGGTGATTTGCCGGAGGACTCCCTCGCATATCCCTATGACGAGGCAGGTGCGGGAAAATCCGCCGAAATCTCCGATTCGGCACCGCCGGTAAACGCTTCGGACAAAATACTCTCCTTCACCGCTGACTCCGACTCCTACCTCGTCGGTCAGACGGCTGTACTCAAAGTGACAACCGAGCCGGGAGCAAACTTTGTCCGCCTAAAATCGGTAAACGATTCGGCTTCAACGACCATATCCTCCTACACCGAAAAGCCGGACGGCACTAAAACATTCACCTTCCGCTACAAGATTAAGGACGGCGGTTCGTATTCCTTTAAAGCATATTCAAGCTCCGACGAGAGCTTTTCCTTCGGCGCGTCAACGCTCAAAATAGACGCAAAACTCCCCGTACAGTCGATAAGCATTGAAAATGCCGCATCGGGAACGCTTTACCTTGAAAACAAAAATTCAATTCAGCTCAACGCTTCATATTTTCCGAAAAATGCCGACGCATACACGGATATTACATTTTCCTCCTCTAATCCCGCCGTCATCGAAGTGGACAGCGAGGGAGTGGCAAGGGCGCTCTCTTACGGCACAAGCATTATCACCGCCGAAAACGCCCTTGGAATACAGGCGTCGGCGGTGCTGAAAGTTTCACCGCCCGAACTGAAGGACATATCCGTTTTAGCCAAATACACGGACGAGCAGGTGGTTTTCGAAGCGGTTGGCGCAGGCGCCCGCGAAATACTGCTTTTGGACAAGGATAAATCCCCCATTGACAAAAGCCTTTACACCGTTTCACAAAAGGATATTGACGAGGACGGCTTCGACACCGAATACAGAATTTCATACACAGGCGGAGTACCCGGAGAAAATACCGTATATTTAGCCGCTGTTGACCGACTCGGAATAAACGAAAGCACTTCCCTTTATAAAAAGACATTTACTCTGACGGAACCTGCGGAGGATTTTGAAATATCTGCCGAAAAATACAATGTTCCGCGAAGTGAACGGACATTAAAAATCGGCGCAAATTTCACACCTGCCGATTCTTGTGCAGAAATATCACTGTCTCTTATCCACATCTCCGAGCCC
>CALYOC010000100.1 GCA_945227095.1 uncultured Clostridia bacterium | reverse complement strand
TCAGGCAAAAATATGCCGTTTTAAACCATATCGGGTTCAATTCTCCTCACCTTAAGTTTCGGGCAAGGAAAACTTTTCCACAAATCAACATAGCAAAACTTGTTTATAAAATTCAAAAATTTATTAAAATTAACCATTTGACAAGTGAAAATATTGTAACATATTAGGACTGTTTTTAAAAGGTGGGCTGTGATATAATTTTTAACCCAAGCAAAAATAAGGAGGTGTATTATGGACTACGATGTTACAAAATCCGCTATGGAAGATACATTTAAAGTTCCCGGGGTAATTGTCGATAAATACCTCAAGCTCTCAAACCCCATACACCTTCAAATCATTCTGTGGATGCTTCGTGTCGGTCTGCCTATGAGCGCGGCAAAGGTTTCCGAACAACTGCGCATTGACCGAAGCATAGTCAACGAGGCAATGTTTTACTGGATAGATTGCGGGGTACTCATTCCCTGCTCACCTTCGCAGGAGGACAAGGGTGACGAGCCCTTATACAAAGCGGAAATTCCCGACGCGCACGCCGAGAAAAAGGAGTCCGAAAAGCCAGCGCCGAGAATTAAATCCCCCACTCCGAAGCTCGGCTCTTCAATAGCAAGCGCCGACGAGCTTCTCAAAAGAGCCGAGGAATCCTGCGGTTTCAAGTTCATTCTCCACGAGGCTGAAAAGATATTCGGCAGAAGCATAAGCCGCGCCGAGCAATCAATGCTGCTCTCGCTGATGGACAACTACGGTCTGCCGCCGGAGGTAATCATAATGCTTATAACGCACTGCGTAAACATCGGCAGGAAAGGTACGGCATATATTCAAAAGACCGGTGAGGGCTGGGCGGAGGAAGGAATCTTCACCATTGAGGCAGCCGAGGAAAAAATCGCCGCACAAAAGAAGATAAACAAGCTCTGGACCGAGCTCGCTTCAAGAGTGGGCAACAGAAATCCGAGACCCACAAAGAAACAAGAGGAATACCTGAAAATTTGGAACGAAAAGTGGCATTTTGACATAGAGGTAATATTCCTCGCTTACGAGGAAATGGCGGACAGATGTGCAAAGCCGAGCTTTGCATATGTCAACAAAATTCTTGAAAGATGGAATTCAGAGGGAATCAAGACGGCAGATGACGCACTCAAAGCGCAGCAGAGCGCCGCAGACGCCGCAAAGTCCTCCTCGCTGAGCGCAGGCAGTCCCTCATATGATATAGACACAGTTGAGAAAAACAACAAGAAGAAAAAATTGGTTTACAAGAAAAGAGGATAATCGCAGATGGGTTATGCAAAAAGTGTATATGCAAAGGCTGCGGAAATTTTAAAAGAGCGAAAAAGCGCGGCGATAGAGGCCGCAAATATCAAAAAAAATACATTGAGAGCTAAAATTCCCGAATACAAGGCGGTCACCGACGAAATGAGAAGCATCGGATTGAGCATTGCGAGGGCGGCCTTCGGAGATAATCCCAAAGCGGATATTGCCGAGCTTCGCGAAAAAAGCCTCGCCTGTCAGGCTCTGGCAAGGGAAATTCTCAGAAAGAACGGATATGACGAGGATTGCACCGAGGTCAAATACTACTGCGGCAAATGCAAGGACACCGGCTTTGTAAACGGCTCGGTATGCTCCTGTCACAAGGCCCTTTTGTGCGAAACGGCAAAAAAGGAACTGGGTAAATGCGCACCTGTCAAGGACTGCACCTTTTCAAACTTCGATTTGAGCTTCTATGACTCAATAACGGACGAGGACGGAGAGGACATCGGCGAATATATGTCGGACATTTACCGCTTTTGCAAATGCTACGCGGAGGATTGCGGTGAGGCGGCACCCTCCCTGTTTATGTACGGCAAGACGGGACTCGGAAAAACTCACCTGTCAATAGCAATCGCCGGTACGGTTATCGAAAAGGGCTACGGAGTCATTTACGCGAGCGCTCAAAACCTCATAGCCGGACTTGAAAACGCGCGATTCGGAAGAACAAATAATTTTTACAGCGAAAACGCTCTGCTCAACTGCGATTTATTGATAATAGACGATTTGGGCGCAGAATTAAACAATCAATTCTCCATAAGCGAAATTTACAACATCGTAAACACGAGGCTCTCCTCCGGGAAGCCCACCATAATCAGCACTAACCTGGATATAAGAGGTATCGAGGCGAGATACACAGAGCGAATTTCTTCAAGAATAATGGGCGAATACCAAATGATTAAATTCTACGGAACAGACATCAGGGTTAAAAAAAATAACGAATAGAAAAAGGATGTTCATACTCGGTTGTGGACATCCTTTCCTATTTGCCGTAAAACCTCGCCTGTCCGCCGCTGTCAACTCCCGCATAAAAGACATCTTTTACCCTCTTTATACCCATAGCGCGCATTTGAGACAAAAACTCACTTTCACTCATATTGACGCTCTCAAGCGCACCGTCAAGAATTTTTCCGTCCAAAATAATATCAGTAGTGCGATTCGGCGCGCCGACCGGAATCTTTAAATCGGCAGGTGTTACAGGCTTCTGCGCCGAGGCGGGCAGAATGCTCAATTTGCCGTTCGTTTCAAACAGGACAAGGCTCATATCATCCAGAGAAAAATACCCTGCATTCCTGCACAGGGATAAAAACTCCGTCAAATCAAGACGAGTTCTTTTAAAGCTCTCTCTGTAAAACTTTCCGTTGCGGAAAAGCACCTCAGGCTTCCCCTGAACAATCGCCCGAAACTTCAAGGATTTATTCGTCAGCACGGAGATTAAAAAGGTAATTATCCCGTAAATGACAAGCGCGCAAAACGAAGCCCACCAATCTCCGTCAAGATTTGTGGACATTTCCGCAGCTATCGAGCCGATTGAAATGCTCGCCACATAATCGAACATACTCATATTGCTTATCTCCCTGTTTCCCGATAGCTTATTGAGTAAAAACAAGATAAAAAGCGAGGAAAAGCTCAGAACTAAAACATACAAAACTTTCAACATTATCACCGCTGATATTATTGACAAAAAATCTTTTTTCATTCATAATATAGCAAAAGCGAGGGATAAATATGACAGACGAAAGAATTGAAAAAATCAACCACCTTGCCCACAAGGCAAAGACAATAGGACTCACTAAAGAGGAGACCGCCGAGAGAGATAAGCTCCGAAGGGAATATATCGACAGCATTAAGGCGAATTTGAGAGCGCAGCTCGACAACACCTATGTTTTAGAACCGGACGGCACTAAAAGAAAGTTAAAGAAAAAATAATAAATCGGCTCAGTTGAACATCTGTAATTCAACTGAGCCGTATTTTATTTGCTCTCTGAAAAGAATTTGTCCGTTTTCTCGACTATATCTGAATCTATGCGCGTCATCAGTTCATAATCAATCCTTCCGAAAAAGTCATCATATACATCCTTTCTGATATTGTCCTTATAGACCGCCTCGATGTTCTGTGCCTTGGAAAAGACCTCCGAAAGATACTTCTCGCTCTCGGCTGTCTGATAGACATTGTGCCCTCTGCCCTTTAAAATCACCGCCTCAACATTGGATAATCCCATTTTCTCCGCGGCATACGCAACGCTGTTTTTAAGCTCCACGCTTTCGTCCGCGTAACCGTGAAAAGCGAGGACAGGCACTACGCTCTTTTTAAGATAAGAAACATTATGTCAGAGTGCTAAAGATCCGAATTCAATAAACGCGCCCAAACTCAAAAAGAATCCGACCGCCGAAGCGGCTTTACTTCCCGCCTGCCTCGCGGCAGAAGAGCACAGCAATTTAAACTCGTTGTTGTACGGACTGAAAACGGCTGCCGCCTTAATACCACTTCGTCTGCCCAGCGCTCTGCACACGCTCGCACCGCCCCAGGAGTGTCCCATAAGAAAAATATCGCTGTTTTTAAACTCGTCACGCGCGGTGACAAAATCAATCGCACTGCACAAATCCACCGCACCTCTGGGCATTCCCATAAGGCATCCGCCGGAGCTTAGAACAGTCCCCGTATTATCAAAACCACACACCTTATACCCTTTAAGGCAAAACTCTCGAATGAGTCCCGTATCGGCAAAATGCCCCGCGCCCA
>CALYOC010000099.1 GCA_945227095.1 uncultured Clostridia bacterium | reverse complement strand
AGATTGCCTCTTGTCTCGTGGGCTCGGAGATGTGTATAAGAGACAGAAACTTATCACACCGGCTAAAAAGCTCAAGAAAACCGTTGACGAAAGGCGTGAAAACAGAGTTTCTAATGATGATAAAGAGCCTTATGATGAGGATTATCGCGCCAAACCCAATTTTGATATACCGATTGAAAAACCCGGTAAAGATGTTTTTGATACAGGTAAATCGACTTCAAAGAAGGCTTCGAGAAAGAAATCCGTCGAGTATGGTTACCCACAATCCTCCAAGGTTGAGCAGACCGAGCCGGAGATGTCGATTGAAGATATTTTCAAGACGAGAAAACAATTGGAAATGGAGGAAGCGGCGAAAAAGGCAAAGGAAAAGATTGAACTCGCTAAAGAGAAAAAGGCTATGGAAAAAGAGGTTGAAGCGGCTGTGAGCGTCACTTCCTCCGAGAGTGTGGATTATACTTTTCCGCCCATTGAATTACTCAAGCCCAATCGTCACACATCGGTGGCAGGCGCACAAAGAGAGATGGAAGAAAATGCCGAAATTTTAATTGATACTCTCGAAAGTTTCGGTGTTAAGGCGACCATTACCGATATAAGCCGCGGTCCGAGCGTGACAAGGTATGATGTAAAGCCGGCGGTCGGAGTGCGTATAAATAAAATCACCAATTTGGCTGACGATATAGCGCTCAATCTCGCCGCTTCGGGAATCATCATTGAACCGGTTGCAAACAAGAGCGCAATCGGTATCGAAGTGCCTAATAAAAACGCAAATATGGTAACATTGAGAGAGCTTATTGACACCTCGGCATTCAGAAATGCCAAAAGTGAACTTACCGTAAGCCTCGGGCACGATATTGCAGGAGAACCGAGATATACGGACTTGTCCAAAATGCCACATTTGCTCATTGCGGGTACAACAGGCTCCGGTAAATCTGTTTGTCTGAATACAATGATTATGAGTATTCTCTATAAATCAAGTCCCGATGATGTTAAATTTATTATGATTGACCCCAAGGGCGTCGAATTGAGCGTTTATAACGGAATACCGCACCTTCTTATACCTGTTGTTAAAAATCCGCGTAAGGCGGCAGGTGCGCTCTCTTGGGCTGTTCAGGAAATGCTTAAAAGATATGAGCAATTTGAGGACAGAAAGGTAAGGGATATCGCTTCATACAACAAGGTTATCGAAAAGGAAAAAGATGTGCCTAAAATGCCCAAAATTGTGGTTATTATCGATGAGTTGGCGGATCTTATGATGGTTGCCTCCGCGGAGGTCGAGGACGCAATCTGTCGCTTAGCGCA
This sequence comes from uncultured Clostridia bacterium, assembly GCA_945227095.1. GTDB lineage: Bacteria > Bacillota > Clostridia > Oscillospirales > Acutalibacteraceae > CALYOC01. Next base: position 2,768 of record CALYOC010000099.1, on the reverse strand, counting down.
AATGGCGCGTGCCGCCGGAATGCACCTTGTTATCGCAACGCAGTCGCCCCGAGCAGACATCATAACCGGGCTTATTAAGGCAAATATTCCGTCAAGACTTGCTCTTAAGGTTTCAAATTCCCTGGATTCAAGAATTATTCTTGATAAAAACGGAGCCGAAAATCTTCTCGGTAACGGTGACCTGCTTTTCAGCCCCGTCGGTTCGTCTAAACCTACGAGAATACAGGGTTGCTTTGTCGATGACAGTGAAATTGTCAAGGTCGTCGATTTTGTCAAAAACAACGGCGCGGCAACCTATGACGAAGATGTAGCAAAACAAATTGACGAGCTCGCAAGTCAAGATCTCAATTCACACGGCAGGGAGGAGCAGTCGGCTTCTTCCTCCGACCCGATGATTGACAGTGCCATTGAACTCGTTGTAGAAACCGGAACTGCGTCCACAAGCTTCTTGCAGCGCAGGCTTTCCGTCGGCTATGCAAGGGGAGCGAGAATTATTGATGAGTTGGAAGAAATGGGCATTATCGGTCCGTCGGAAGGCAGTAAGGGCAGAAAGGTTCTCTTAACCAAGGAACAGTGGCTTGAGAGAAACGCGATGTCCGGTGATGACCAGGTGACCTTTGATGACGAATTAGCGGAAGAACCCGATGACGACATCGCTCCGTTTTAATAGTCTATCTCTTTTGTGAGGATATGAGCTGTGAATATGACCGATTTTTCCAAAAGAAAAAAGATTATTTTCATATCAGCCTGTGTTTTTGTAGTTTGTTTGATTATCACCGCGGTATTGTGTCTTTATATATTTGTCGGCGGTAATAGCGACAGTGCGACGCAGCAGCCCTTAAGCGTTCATTATATTGATGTCGGTCAAGGTGACAGTGTGCTGATTGATTGTGACGATAATTATATTCTCATTGACGCAGGCAAGGCAAAAGCCGGTGATATTGTAGTAAATTATCTTAAAAATCTCGGTGTCGATAAACTTTCGTTAGTTATTGCAACACATTGTGATTCCGACCATATCGGCGGAATGACCGATGTTATAAATAATTTTAAAATTGATAAGTTCTTAATGCCGCCTTCGGTTGAAAAAGATATAAATGACAGCTTCTATTCTGATATGGTATCGGCGCTTAAAAGAAACAATGTAAACTGCGAGAATGCCGCTTTAAATGCCGTGATGAATTTCGGCGGCGGTACACTTATGATACTTGCACCGATAAATTTAGAGGCAACTGATGATAACGATTTATCCGTTGTAACAAAATTGACTTACGGCAATTCCTCGTTTCTCTTTATGGGTGACGCTTCCGCGCAGGAAGAGAGTGACCTCATTGATTGCTCTGCCGCTATCGAATCGGATATTATCAAGATAGGACACCACGGCAGTAAAAGCTCGTCATCTTGGGATTTTATCAGAAGAGCAGCACCGAAAGCCGCTGTAATATCTTGCGGTTTGAACAATGATTACGCTCACCCAAGCAGTACTGTGTTAAATACGCTTAAAAGCATTGACTGTAAGTATTACAGAACGGACGAGCAGGGAACTATTGTTATCGGAACTGACGGCACGAATTATTTCTTTGATACTGAAAAATAATATGGACTTTACCGTATGACTGTGATATACTGTTTTGCGGTAAATATGCGAGTATGGTGAAACTGGCAGACACGTCAGATTTAGGATCTATTGCTTCGGCGTGCAGGTTCGAGTCCTGTTACTCGCACCAAACAGTAGAAATCCGAACCTTGTACCAATCGGTAATGGGTTCGGATTTTTATTATATCTTGATTATCCGAATTTTAATAGGAAACTTAAATAACATATAAAAAACCTGCACACACTGAAGTCTATTAGCATGTGCAGGTTTTTGTAATCTAATGTGTTGAAACACAAAATATTAGACTAATGTTTTTTAGCTTTATGTATTCAGCTACACTTTTTTCGCCTCTATACAAATCAAAATTATTTTTCAATAGAATTTGATATAATTTATCGTCTTTAATCATTTTGTTTTCTCCGTTTTTTATTTAATTATATCACTTTTTTTGTATTTTATTCAATCAATTAAATTATCCGCACATTTGTCAAATTACTGCTTTATAAATAGACTTTTAGTGGATATTTGTGTAAATGCTAAAATTCATTGATGACTTCTAAATAGTTTGTTTATGTAAGTGGTAGAATAAATAAAGGAAAGGTAGTTGATTTGAATGAGAAAAATCACAAATGAGCTTATCACGAGCTTTAAAAATTATTTAATCGAGGAGGAAAAAAGCGAAAACACCATAGAAAAGTATATCCGTGATGTAAAGTTTTTTTCTGCTTTTGTAAACGGTGCAGAAGTCACAAAAGAAGCTGTGATCGAATATAAAAAGCATTTACAGGATAGTTACGCTGTGCGAAGCATTAATTCCATGCTTGCATCAATTAACAGCCTGTTTGTTTTTCTCGGTTGGCACGATTTGAAAGTGAAGTCGATAAAATTGCAACAGCAAATCTACTGTACCGAGGAAAAGGAGCTAACCAAAGCGGAATACACACGGCTTTGCAGAACTGCCGAGAAAAAGCACAACGAGCGATTGAGTTTAATAATTCAAACAATCTGCGGTACGGGGATCAGGGTAAGTGAATTACAATATATAACGGTTGAAGCAGCAAGGAAAGGCGAAGCCACCGTTTCATGTAAGGCAAAAACGCGTTCAGTATTTATCGTAAAAGACCTACAAAAGAAATTGCTCCACTATGCAGCAGAGCAAAATATTAAAAG
>CALYOC010000098.1 GCA_945227095.1 uncultured Clostridia bacterium | reverse complement strand
TCTCGAACACTGCCGAGTGTAGACTGAAATATCCGACTCGAAGTTTGATTCGAGGGAGCGGAGCTCACTTGTCTAAAAACGTTACGACGCAAAAGGCCGCCTCCGTATCTGCCAGAGCGCAGAAAAGGCTGAGCGTTCTAAAGGGAAAGGCGAATCCCTTTGAAAATGCGACGGACGCGAGGGGAACTCTGTCGAAATTTGTCAAACTGTTTAAGCCGCACCGCTGGAAGCTTCTCATAATAGCTCTCGCCAGCGCGGGAACAACACTTTTTACAATATTCGGGCCGGAAAACCTCGGCAAGATTATAACAGAAATTCAACACCAAATTGAGAATAAACTCGCAGGTGCAACGGTTGACTTTTCCGATGTTTACAAGATAATTATAATGCTTATCATCATTTATACGATAAGCTGTGTTGCCACATTTGTTCAGCAGTTCACAATGGCGGGTATAACTCAAAAGATGATTTATAAATTGAGGAAAGATGTAAACGCCAAGATTTCTCGTCTTCCGCTGAGTTATTTTGACCGAAGCTCAAAGGGTGAGCTGCTCAGCCGAATTACCAATGATATTGACAATGTGAGCAAAATGCTTCAAAACGCCATAACACAGGTTATTATAGCAGTTGTGACAATCCTCGGCGTTTTGATTATGATACTCAAAACCGACTTGACTCTCTCGGTGATTTGTATAATCACCCTGCCGCTTTGCGCGTTTGTTGCGGCGTTTGTGGCAAAGCGTTCACAGCACTACTACTCTAAGCAGTGGGAAAAGACAGGTGAGATGAACGGACATATTGAGGAGATTTACACCGCTCACAATCTCGTAAAGGCATTTAACAGGGAACAGGACAGTATCAGGGAATTTGACGAGATAAATGAAGAACTTCTCAAATCAAGCCGCTCGGCACAGTATATAACGGGCTTGATATGGCCGCTCAGCGATATTATAAACAACCTCGGCTTTGTGTTCATCTGCCTTATCGGCGCGTTGTTCACAATTTCGGGAAAGATAGGTATCGGCGCAATAACCGCGTTTATCACCTATTCCAAACTTATAACGCACCCGGTAACCACATTTTCAAATGTTATGAATCAGCTTCAATCCGGAGTGGCGAGCGCAGAGAGAATATTCTCCCTGCTCGAAGAGGAGGAAATTGACAACAGACCGCCTACGCAGACCTTTACCGAGAGTATTCGCGGGCGGGTCGAGTTTAAAGATGTCTGCTTCTCGTATTCGCCGGACAAGCCCCTCATTGAGCATATGAATCTCACAATAGAGCCGGGACAGACCGTGGCGATAGTAGGTCCCACGGGAGCAGGAAAGACGACGATAGTCAACCTTTTGATGAGATTTTATGAACTCGACAGCGGTCAGATACTCATTGACGGAAAGGACATATCCGAGCTCAGCAGAGAGGAGCTTCGCAACACTCTGGGAATGGTGCTTCAGGACACCTGGCTTTTCAACGGAACGATTAAAGAAAATATCGGCTACGGAAAGATAGGCTCCGACACGGCGGATATTGTCGAGGCGGCGAAGTCCGCCAGAGCGCACCGCTTTATAAAGACTCTCTCCGAGGGATATAACACCGTCTTGGAGGAGGAGGGCTCGAATGTTTCGCAGGGACAGCGCCAGCTCTTGACTATCGCGCGGGCGATACTTGCCGACCCGAAGATACTCATTCTCGACGAAGCCACTTCAAGTGTTGATACGAGAACAGAGGTGCTTATTCAAAAGGCTATGATTAGTATTATGGACGGTAGGACTTCGTTTGTAATAGCGCATCGCCTGTCCACAATACGCGACGCCGATGTGATTATGGTTATGAATAAGGGCAATTTTGTGGAGAGCGGCTCGCACGAGGAGCTTATGAAGAAAAAGGGCTTTTACTACGACTTGTACCGTTCTCAATTTATGAATTGAGGTGTGAGTTCGGGTGAGAGAGATTGTGTATTCCTTCACCGGTGAGTCCGACAGGTCCGTGCTCGATTTTTTGAAAAGGGAAAAGGGATACTCCGCGAGGATAATAACAAAGCTTCGCAAGTCCCCCGGCGCAATCCTAATAAACGGGGAGCACGCGCGAACTGTTGATATTTTGACCGACGGTGACGAGTTGCGTATAAAACTTCCCGACACACCCGGAGATATAAAGGGCGTAAATCTTCCCTTGAAGGTCGTGTACGAGGACGAGGATTTGCTTATCGCGGACAAGCCTGCCGGAATGGCGGTACACCCGACGCGGCGGCACCAGGGAGACACGCTTGCGGACGCCGTGGCATATTACTTGGGCAAAAAGGGTATAAGGACGGCATTTCGCGCCGTCAACCGCCTTGACAGAGATACATCGGGTGCGGTGGTGATTGCGCTCAACGAATACAGCGCCTGTCGGCTTCAAGGGTCGTTAAAAAAGGAATACTTTGCCGTCGTACAGGGAATTGTCGAGGGCGAGGGAAGAATAGACGCACCGATTTACAGAATCAATGAGCGCAGCATTATGCGCGCCGTGGGCGAACAGGGCAAGCGCGCCGTAACAAATTACAAGAGCTTGCTTTGTGACGCAGAGAAAACACTTTTAAAATGCACTCTTGAAACAGGTCGGACTCATCAGATAAGGGTTCACTTCTCGAGCATTTCTCACCCTCTTGTGGGAGATGATATGTATGGAGCGGAGATTTCCGACTTAACTCGACAGGCTCTGCACTGCGGCAAGGTCGAATTCGTGCACCCGGTCAGCGGCGAGGAAATGTCGGTCAAATGTCCGCCCGGCGAAGATATATGCGCTTTATTCGGAAAGACACCTGAAGAAATTCAGTTGTTGATATATACTTAAAAATTGAATGTTGAGGGGAAGAAAATGAAGAAAATATTATGTGTACTGTTGTCCTTGGGTATTCTCTTTACCTTGAGTGCCTGCTCGAAGAAGGTTGAGCAGATAAAAGAGCCCACCGTCACAACACAGACCACGACCAAGCCCGTTGTATATTACAATCCCTATACGGGAAAAGAGGGGTATAATAAAAACGCCGTCGGCAAAAGACCGGTTGCGCTCGTAGTCGAGAATCAGTATTATGCCCGTCCGCAGTGGGGAATTAAAACACCCGATATAATCGTTGAGGGTGAGGTCGAGGGCGGAATCAGCAGAATGTTGTGGATATATGCCGATTACACCGCCGTACCTGAAAAGGTAGGTCCCACCCGCTCGGCGCGTCCGTCATATGTCAAGATAAGTGAGCTTTTCGACGCGGTGTTTATCCATTGGGGCGGAAGCGGAAGCAACGGCGCGTATGTCGGAGGATATGACACAATCAAGAGAGACGGCGTAGATGATTTGGACGGCATTGCAGGCGGTGAGCTTTTCGGCAGAGATACCACAAGAAATACCGCCATTGAGCACCGGGGCGTAATCTACGGCAATAAAATTCCCAATGTTCTTAAAAATAAGAAAATCCGCACCGATACGACAAAAGACAAATTCACTAAATTCGATTTCTATGAGAAGGCGACCTCGATTCAAGGCTCGTCCGCGCTCACTGTTAGGAATAAATTTGCCGGTTCCACCGACACCCGCGCGTTTAAGTATTCTGCCGAGGACAAGAAGTATCATTCCTCCGATTGGGAGACCGATGTCGCTTTTACCAACCTCATTATCTTGAAGGACAGAACCGACCGCTACACCGTGGGTAAAAAGGGTGTGACATATGTCAACTATGCTTTGAGCGGGGGCAGCGGCTATCTTGTTTCACAGGGAGAGTATAAGACTGTGAAATGGGATATGACCTCCGGCAAACTCGTTTTGACTGACGCCGAGGGCAAGCCGATAAAGCTCAATAAGGGCAGAACATATATCGGACTTTCCTCCTCCGACGACGGCGGCAAGGTTGAAATTAAGGGTGAACAGCCCACAAGCGCAAACGGCTGATATAATACATTTTAAAAATCAAAACCCGATATGACGCACCATGCGTCATATCGGGTTTTTTATCGTTTGTCAGCGGCAAGCTTAAGGTGAGGGGAGCCGAACCCGATATGGTTTAAAACGGCATATTTTCGCCTGAACTGCGTTAAAA
>CALYOC010000097.1 GCA_945227095.1 uncultured Clostridia bacterium | reverse complement strand
ATGATTGTCCTGCAGGTGCTCGGCTACACACCGCAGCGGATAATGGATTTTTTAATTTAAATTTTATATAAGTCAAAGCGGTGCAGGCTCGTATGTTGCGCCTGCACCGCTGTTTAATATGTTTATACTTTTATCAAAAGCTGATATATCTTCTGACTCTGTTTGTAATAATCGCCGCCAGAACTATCTTCACCGCGTCGGGAATGATAAACGGAAATACGCACCAACCCAAAACGGTCATAACGCTCACAGCTCCCGTGTCGCGCGTGTAAAGATAGTAAAACCATGCCGTACCGACCGCGTAACAGACTAAAAGTCCCGCAACCATACCCACAATCAGCACCCAAATCCTGTTCTTTGCGGCAAGGCAGATTGCGCCGCACACAAGCGCGCTCAAAACAAATCCGAATATATACCCGCCGGTCTGACCGACAAGCACCGCCAAGCCGCCCTTAAACAGCGAAAATACGGGAACCCCGACCGCGCCCAGCAGTACATAGACAATCACACTCAACGTGCCCCTTTTAAGCCCCAGAGTTCCCACGGCAAGAAACACCGCAAAGGTCTGCAATGTCACGCTGACTCCGCCCGGAAGCGGTATTGAAATCCAAGCACATACGGCAATTATCGCGGTGAACATCGCGACGAGCGCGCCGTCAAGAAAAAACGGAGTTTTCACCTTTTTTCTGATATCTACACATTCTTTTCTTACTTGTTTCTTCTCTATTTTATCTTTCATAACTATCCCTCCGAGAAACAGTTTACACGGCAACGCGCCTTTTGTCAACTAATGTTTCTTAAAAGGTGACAATTCATGTTGTAAAGGCAACGCAAAAGACCTGTGATAGTTTTATCACAGGTCTTGCTTAATTGCTTTTAGCGGATTTTCCGCAGGAATTATTTCTTACTTTGTGCAGATCCGAGTTCGCCGATCGGAACGATTGGCGTGCCCGGGGTCTCGGCCTTGTCGCTAATTGTGACAGTATCGCCCTTGTTGAGAAGAACCGCATTTTGATTGTCGGCGGCGCTTATGCTGTAATAGGACGCGCTTCCGGCAAGCTTGATATAGTAAATCGTGTTTCCGGAGATATCCGCGGTGCGAATGTCGGCAATTTTTCCGGTGATTCCGTTGTTTTGAGTTTCAACCTCGGATTCATCGGTGATAATCTTCTTGCTCAAAAGCAGAGAGATATACTTATCGCGGCAGACGAGCGGGTCGGTGTCGTTCGCAAACGATACAACCTGATACTGCTTGACATTTACCATGGCATATCCCTTTACAAGGTCGGAGCTGTCCTTCATCGCCATAAGGTAGGTCGGCTGACCGCCCACATTGAGAAGAATGGGGAATGTCGCGTTGTACTCGTAGTTTTGCGCCTGTACGTTGGCAGAGTTAAGCGCAACACTCTCGGTGGCGGCGTAAACCTTGTAGAATGTGCTCTGCTTCTTTCTCTGATTGGAGAGAAGGAAGCCGATGTTAGAGGCGTCGTTTGTCACAGATGTTACACCGGTGTACATATATACATCGTCATTCTGCGCGATATAATTATATCCGGTGGTGGCAACAGTTACACCCTTTTGACCGAAAATCGAGTTCCAGAAGCCGTTTCTGTATTTTCCGTAGTAGTTGTACTGCTCGACAACCAATGAGGACGAGTTCGCCCTGTCAATCCAGTTGTACTCCTTTTTTGTCGCAACTTCCTCGATATCGACCATTTTGCTCTCGCCGGTTACGGCATTGAGAATGATGACGCTGCTGATTGTCTCACCGCCGAAAAGTCCGATAGTCTTAGACTCGCAGGGGATAATCCAATACGGAACACCGTTTTCATCAACCTCAAAGTTGTATTCATAAATCATCGCCGTGGGATAGCGCATTTGAACATATCTGCTCAGCTTATGGTTAAACCACTCACTCTCGGAGTAGTGCATTCCGTCGCCGTTTCCGATATTGCTGAGCATAATTACATTTGCTTCCTGTGTGTTCATATTTACGCTGACATAGGCGGGGATTCCGTCCTTTGTATTTCTCCACCACTTGAAGAAATCGCCGTAGCGAAGGTCACAGACGCGGTAAGGCGCGCCCTTGTAGTTAATCTGTGTATAGTAGGCGGAGTCAACCTCATACTGGCTGACCATTTCGGAAAGCTCACCGAGCTTCGCGTCACCCAATTTGATAGCGCTGTCGGTGTCCAAAAGCGGAATCTCGTCAAAGCCGATCTCGTCAACCTCCTGCGCGAAGTTGCCCTCGGTGTCAAGGTTGATAAGCTTCGCGTACTTTTTCGGGCTGAAAAATACGCTTGAAACAATCGCGCCCACGACAAGCACAAGCGCGCAGACACCCGCAACCGTTCCGCTGACCATAACCGTTGTCTTTGCGGCGTATTTTTTGTACTTCGGCTTGCCCGACCTGCGCGAGAAAAGTCCGTTTACCGCAAAGGTCACGATGCCGAAAACAACCGCTATTAAAATGAGAAAATACCAGAAGCTCTGACTCTGAACATTCAGGCAGGGGTATTTCCAATAGTAATAGACCGCCGCGACTGCCGCTGTGATAAGAAGGCTTATAACAATTCGAAGCGCTCTTTTCGGAGGCTTTTTGTTGACAAAGTCTTTTTTGAAGATTGCTTTAATCTTTGAAAAATCAATACTGAATCCCATAATTTAATTACCTTTCTTTGTTCGGCTTTAAATACATCCAAACTAAAATTAACTATATCATATATATTTTATTTTTTCAATATCAAAGAAAGTTCGTCCTCACTCAACTCACGGCACTCTCCGGGAGCAAGCGCTCCGTCAAGCGCGAGCGCGCCCATAGCCGTCCTGCGAAGTTCCTCAACATACACTCCCTGCGCGGCGAACATTCGCTTTATCTGATGATATTTTCCCTCGCAGATTTTAATTCTCACGCGCCGAGCGTTGTCCGGTGCGACCTCAAGCAGCGCGCTAAGGCATCGTGAGCCGTCGCCCAGGATTACTCCGTCCTTAAAGCGTTGTATCTCCCTTTCGCCGACGGGCTTATCCAAAACCGCCTCGTATGTCTTTAATATATGATTTTTCGGGGATAAAATACGGTGGGCAAAATCTCCGTCGTCCGTCAAAAGGACAAATCCGAGCGTATCCTTGTCGAGACGCCCGGCAGGAAAGAGCCCCTTGCGGTACAATTTTTCGGGAACGAGGTCGGTGACCGTCCTCTCGCGAGCGTCCTCGCTCGCGCTGACAACTCCGGCAGGCTTGTTCATCATAATGTATATATGCTTTTTATATACAACCTGCCGCTCGGAGCACGAAACCTGCTCCGGAGCCGCCTTGACGGACGGGTCCGTCACGATTTCAGCGCCGACCTTCACCTGCGCCGACCTGATAAGCTGTTTAGCTCGGGAGCGGGTTACCCCCATTGAAACCGATATTATTTTATCCAATCTTTCCATCTAAATCCTGCCCGTCAAATGTCTTCATAAATCCGTCGAGTGCCACCGAACAGATGTCACCGCCTATAATTTTTGAATCATAAATATATACATTCGCAACCACATCGCACGGCTCGCCGCTCTCGTCCGTATAATTAGAGACCGCGTATGTCAGGCGCGTCACCATAACTCCGCGGTAATAGGAGAGGTCAAAGCCCTGCCTGAGCTGCAGTTTGTTGTAATTTTCGTATGTTTCGTTCCACTGCGTCGGAATGGTTATGACGCACTGCGACGCCTCGCCCTCTACATCATATCCGAATTTTTTTAAAAAATCAATCACCTGCCGCTCGGTTTGAGAGGAAATGTTGACATCGGTGACAACGCTCACCTGCCGTGCCCTGCCCGGCAAAAAGACCATCAGCGCAATTATAACCAGCGCAACTGCCGCCGCGAGCGCAAGCTTCCATCTCAAATCCTTGCTTTTAAAAGAATATACAAACATTCTATCACCCTCCGAATAACGAATATACACAAATTTGTAAATTTTTTTATTTTTTTACATTTATATTCATAACCGAAGCGAAAAATGGCAAAACTATCATAGAAAGAAGGTAAAAATAATGATAAACAACTTATCCCACAGAGGAAAAATCCGCGTAATAATCTTTTCGGGGGCACTTTTGGTAATCGTCTCCGTTCTCGC
>CALYOC010000096.1 GCA_945227095.1 uncultured Clostridia bacterium | reverse complement strand
TTATGTCTTTGAGGACAGTAAAAAGTCATATTCAGAGTATGAGGGAAAAAACAGGCTTTAGAAACCGCACAGAGCTTGCCGTCCGAGCAAGAGAAATAGGCTTGGTAATAAACGATAAATAATCAAAATTCATACAGTAAGTGCCGTCTAAAGGCGGACTAACATAGGGATTTGTACGCTCCAAAGCGGATATTTTCCGGCAATACTGCATCAAAAACCCACAGCAGGCGCCAGCCTTGCCGTGGGTTTTTCTTTGTCTTGCAGAAAAACCTCTCACTTTGGAGTGCATTGCAGTTTTGAATAGAATATTTTTGTTCGCCGGAGTTTCCGGAGGACGCCGGAATACTGTATGTATTTTAAGGACGCCGGGGACTTTCGCGGGCGAAAAGATTCATTCAAAACCGTATAAATACCTATGTTATTCCGCCCAGGGCGGCACTTTTTTTCTTTTTTCCGAAAAGTTTGCACTAAAGTACGATGTGCGGAGCAATACAAATTTGTATAATGTAGGGTAACATTAATAATTCGAATCACGGTTTAGCGTGGCAGATATTGACAAGATAAACTATTCGCTTTTCGGCAGAACGAAAAGCACATCATCCTCCCGGATGCCATACATCGGGAGGACGCGAAATGAACCTTGTATGGCAACCCAAAAATCCGAAAAGGAGAACGAATTTATGAAAACGAAAATGAAAACGCGATTGCTAAGCCTTCTGCTTTGCTTCGTGATGCTGGTTGGCTTGGTGCCGATAACGGCGTTAGCTGTTGAAAAAAACAAAATCAGCGAATTTGAGGCCACAGCCACCCTGCCGGATAAGCTTTATGTCGGAATGAATCTTTATGACCCCAATTTATTGGAAACCATTTCTTTTAACACAACAAAGGGGGAACCTGCAAAGCTTGCTGCAGGATCTCCTTGGATGTATTACAATGAAGAAACGGGATATTACGAGAGAATATACAAAAACGATGATGCACAAATTGTCAAGGCAGGTGTGCGATATGCGTACGCGGCACAGCTTCGTATAGATGGTGTCGATTATGAAACAAACACCCTTGCCCATCATGTTGATGTTAAGATCAACGGAGTTCTTTGGAACACATCCGAAGACCCTTACGCAAGCAGTACCTTAACATATACTTGGACACAGTCTCCCGATTTCGAGGTTTCCAGCGAACCTTATCGTCAGAAAATTTCCAGAATTAGCGCAACTGTTTACGATTACCAGAATACTTATTTCTACGGAGATCCAATAGTTCTTCCGAGTAGTTATATGGTTACATTGGGTATTCCTGCAAAATTCGATGATACAACTGATGTATGGCAGAAGAAAAATGGGGATACTTGGGAAGATTGCACTGAAAACACCTTTAAGGGCGGAACTTATCGTTTAAAGGTTAAATTGGTTGTTGATGGCGAGGATAACGATACTCATTACCTGAATGATGGCATTTGGGGCGCAATCAACGGCACTACAATGAGTAGCAGGTACTGGCATTCACTTGATACTCCAACTCACACAGCAAACAGCTCTTATGTATGGATGGTTTCCCCTGAGCATATAATTGAAGGCCCTGCCAGCTATACAGTAGCTTTTGATGCTAACGGTGGTACAGGAAATATGGCGTCCGTAAACAATGTTTCCGGCGAATATACGCTCCCTGCAAACGGTTTTACTGCTCCTGCCGGTAAGCAGTTCAAGGCTTGGAGCGTTGGCGGTGTTGAAAAGGCGGTTGGCTCAACCATCAATGTAACTGCAAACACTACTGTAACCGCTCTTTGGGACGCTGTTGAATACAATGTAACCGTGACAGGCGGTACTGCATCTGTTGGTGCAGGCACTCCGATCACAAAGGCAACAATGGGTACAACCGTTACTCTGACCGCAGGTGCAGCTCCGACCGGACAGATGTTTGATAAATGGGTTGTTAACGGCGCTTCTGTTGCTGATGCAAACAGCGCAACCACCACCTTCGTAATGCCTGCCGGCAATGTAACTGCAACGGCTACCTACAAGAATATTTCTGTAGGAAATCATCCCGTTACCATCGCAATGAAGGACGGGGATGACGTAAATTCCGCATATACAGACGTTCAGAATCTTGCTCTAGAGCTTTTGGTATACAAAGGACTGTTAGTAGAGGATGCTCAAGTAACCGGATTCCGAAATAACGCAGGAAAACTGCTCTTTACTATGAATAATAATTTCATCGTTTTGCAGGACGGATTGACTGAGCAAGATTATATCCACTACACTTTGACTCCGCAGGAGGTTGCCGAGATAAAGTCGTATTACGGAGCTGATTTAACGGAAGTTCATCTTACGTTCCCGAGTAAATGTGTCGTTTCTTTTGAAACAAACGGCGGTAGTTCTGTTAGCAAATTAAACCTTTACATTGGGGATAAGGTTACCAAACCTGCTGATCCTACAAAACCTTATTTTGCCCTTGCAGGCTGGTACAGCGATAGCGGTTTGACACAGGCATTTGATTTTAATCAGCCAATTACCGGCGACATTACTCTTTATGCTAAATGGACTCCGAGTCCCGTTAACGGAATGTTCCTTATGACTATTGATTTTAACGGCGGAACAAGTACAATGCCCACCGTCAGCGAGGTTCCCGCCAATTCAGGAATATATTTAAATGACAATTTGGGCAATTTCGTTACTCCTCCAAGCGGAAAAGTGCTTGCGGGTTATGAAATTGATGGTGTGCCATATGCTGCCGGAGGCGATTATCTTGTTACACAGAATTTCACATTGAAATTTTTGTGGAAGGATGCTCCCGTTACCACCTACACCGTATCCTTTGATTCTAACGGCGGAAGTGGCACAATGGCAGATGTAACCGGTATTTCCGGCGAATACACTCTCCCTGAAAACGGCTTTACTGCTCCCGATGGCAAGCAGTTCAAGGCTTGGAGCGTTGGCGGTGTTGAAAAGGCTGCTGGCGACAAGATTACCGGTACTGCTAACACTACCGTAACCGCAGTTTGGGAGGACATCCCTGTTGTTACGTATACCGTCATCAAGCCTGTCCAAAAGGTTGAGCCTTCCTGCACAGAGGGCGGTAAGGAAGCGTACTACAAGTGCGAAGGCTGTGGCAAGTTCTATGAAGATGCACTCGGTACAAAGGAAATAACCGACCTTGCATCTTGGGGCAATCTTGATAAGCTTGCTCACGCAGACGCTAACAACGATGGCAAGTGCGATACCTGCGAATACAATGTTGGTAAAACCACTACGAATCCTGACGATACCAACAAGTCTTCCGATGATGTTCAGTCTTCGCAGACCGGCGATAACAGTATGATGTGGCTGTGGATCGCTCTGCTGTTCGTCAGCGGCTTCGGAGTTGTGACAACTACTGTTTATACTAAAAAAATAAAATCTGTGAAATAACAGATAGCTAACCATTTAAGGATGGCGGTGGCGGAGCTTCCGCTGCCGCCTTTTCCTTGCGTAAAGGACTTCTTTGGAAAGAATTTGAGGAGATACCATAATAAACAATAAATAAATCAAAATTCATACATAAAGTGCTGCCTAAAGGCGGACTAACATAGGGATTTGTACGCTCCAAAGCGGATATTTTCCGGCAATACTGCATCAAAAACCCACAGCAGGCGCCAGCCTTGCCGTGGGTTTTTCTTTTGCCCGAAAAGTTTGCACTAAAGTACGATGTGCAAATATAGAGATAGTTTTATAATAATGTTGGGTAATAACACATTTTTACCGTAAAAATATTACATTAAGAACTTGAAAGGAGTTTCTTATGAAAAAAGTTATTTCATTATTCCTGTCTATAATAATGCTTCTCAGCACTATGACAGGACTGACCTTCACGGCACAAGCTAAGGAGCAAATCACTGAAATTGAAGTAAACAATGTACCGGAACCGTACATTGGTGCAACTATCAAAGATTTGTGCTACTTCTCCGTTCCCGATGGGGCAGAGTATTGCGAATTCGGCAGTGATTTCACAAATAGTATGCAGTGGTTTGATTTGAGTTCCGACACACCGTATGTAGCACTTCCTTTGGATACCGTTTGCGTAGAGGGACATGTTTACGGAGTGTCCGTAAGATTGAGGGCTGTCGGCAATACTTTTGCACCCGAGCTGGAAG
>CALYOC010000095.1 GCA_945227095.1 uncultured Clostridia bacterium | reverse complement strand
CTCATACTTTATCAGGTCCAGGTCGATTATACGCGGTCCGTTCTTTATAGTGCGCACTCTGCCCATAGCCGCTTCAATACCGAGACAGGCGCCCAAAAGCGCGTGCGGAGAAAGGTCGGTTTTTACAAGCACGCAGGCATTTAAAAACATATCCTGGTCGGCATATCCCCACGGCTCTGTTTCATATATTTTTGAAAGCTTCAAGACCTCTGTCCGAGGGAGTTTTCTAAGACTGTCAACGGCAATCCCAATATTTCCTTCCCTGTCCCCAATGTTCGTGCCCAAGGCTATAACTGCTTTTTTCATCTTTCGTCCCTCTTCCTGTCGATACAGACGGCGGCATATTCAAACCTGCCCTTCATAGGAGCCTCCGGCTTATACACGGTGCACACAACCCTGTCAACAGTCGGATATTCGGACAATACGCTCTCACATATTACCCCCGATGCCTTTTCAATCAAGTCATATTTTTCCTGCGTGAAAACGCGTTCGATTGTCTTTTTCACCGCGGCATAGCTGACGGTATCCTCCAAATTATCACTGCGACTCGGAAGCGTCAAGTCCAAGAAACACTCAATATCAATGAGAAAATTTTGTCCCTCAATCTTTTCACTCTCGTTGACTCCGTGATAGGCGAAAATTTCTAATCCCTTTATAATGATTTTATCCAATCCATATGCTCCTTTACATCGTGAACACGAAAAATATTAAATCCGGCGCCGTACGCTAACGCGTTGCATTTGAGCGTTCCTGCCAAGGTATCGTCACCGAACATCTGCCTGACAACCCTTTTGTGAGAAACGCCGATAAGAAGCGGTAAATCCGCCAAATCCTCCGCCGGTTTGTATGTCAAAAGCTCCTTGTTCTGCAAAAAACTTTTCCCGAAACCGATTCCGACATCGGCACAAATATGCTCCCTTGAAAGCCCCAGTCGCTCACATTCTCCCACAATTTTTCTGAAAAAACCATCGACCTGCCCGCAGATGGGCGTGCTCTCATCGACAGCGCGCATATCCTTGCTCTTCATATCCTTAGAGATGTCCTTGCCGTCAAAGCCTGTGTGCATTACCACATACCCTGCGGAAAATGAAGCTACGGTTTTAATCATTTCTTCGTTGACTGTTCCGCTGACATCATTTATAATATCCGCTCCCATTCGCAGACATTCTCTCGCAACGAGCGGATAATATGTATCTACGGAAATCGGGATTTTTATATCCCCCAGCCTTTCAAGCACCGGAGTCAGCCTTTCAAGCTCCTCCTCGGCTGAAATCTTGGTATGCCCCGGCCGCGTGGACTGCGCTCCGATATCCAATATATCCGCTCCCTGCGCCTGAATTTCATAAGCGCGGGAAACAGAATCCGACAGATTAAAATATTTTCCCGAATCGTGAAACGAATCGGGAGTGACATTGAGAATACCCATTATGACGGGCTTCTCCCCTATTTCAACAGTGCTGTTTGCACAGATAAAACTCATACCTTTACCCCTTAAGCATAGTGAGAACCTCTGTTCTGAGCGAAGTATCGTCTTGTATTACACCTCTAAACGCACAGGTCACGGTGGATGAGCCTGCCGCCCTTATGCCTCTCATTGTCATACACATATGCTCGGCTTCAACAATTACGGCGACTCCCTTCGCACCGACCTGACGAGCGAGAAAATCCGCCGTCTGCTGAGTCAACCGCTCCTGTACCTGCGGTCTGCGAGCAAAATTGTCCACAATTCTGGCGAGCTTTGAAAGCCCGATAATTTTTGAGTCCGCAGGAATGTACGCAATATGAGCTCTTCCGGTAAACGGAAGCAGATGGTGCTCGCACATAGAGTAAACAGGTATATCCCTTACAACTATAACCGATTCGTCGGGTTGCTCGTCAAATACTTTGATAAACTCCGTCGGATCCTCATTTAACCCCTTGAAAATCTCCTCAAACATACCTGCGACTCTCGCAGGAGTTTCCCGAAGCCCGGCGCGATTCGGGTCCTCACCTATCGCTTCAAGTATATCCTTTACCGCATTTTCAATCTTTTGCTTATCCATTTAATTCCCCTCGGTTTTTTAAAATAACATTGATTGTTGACGCTTTCTCGTCGTAATAATACTTGACACTGTCGCCCACATAAATTCCCGTCATATCGTACGCCGACTGAACGCACGAGAAAAAGTTTTTATCCTCAAAAAGCCACTTTAAAGTCAAATTAAAGTCCCCCTGCCTTTCCACATAAAACTCCACGCTGTCTTCGCCGCTTTTAAGCGCGCGGGCAAGGATACCTGTCAGCTGCTTTTTCATATTTGCGAAAGAGCCGTTTAGAACCGACTTACTATAAGAAAAATAAAGATACTTACTTCCTAAATTACCGACGGATTTATAGTTAAAATGTGTCGCATTGAGCCGTGACTCGTCAATACAAAAATAAGAATGCGTCAAATAATTGTCCTGCGAATCGTCCCAGGTGACATCGACATAATAATTCCTACCGTCGTCGAGTGTTATATAATTCCAGGCATGAGCCTCTTTCTTATCACCGCTGTCGGAATCTCCCTTGACGAGATAAACCTCATAGCAACCGAGCCTGTTCATCAAATACTGAAACGCCTGCGTATATCCCTGACAGCTCGCCCTGCCGCGCGCCAGCGCGCCGCTGATACTGCTTGTGTGGACATCGTAGGTGTCTTCATAAGTTATATGCTTTACAAGGTGATCATGAACCGTCAAAGCCTTTTCATACACACTGTCGAGTTTGCCCGCAAGTGACAGGATTGCCTGTGAATTCTTTTCAATCTTACTCATTATATCGTTGTACTCGGCTTGAGTGAAAGCATACTCCACCTTTACAAATTTCTTGCCCCAAGAGCCAAAATAAAGCGTATCCGCTCCGCTCAAAAAGAACAGCTCCGGGCAATCCATTTTAACCGCATCAAACGCTTCAAAAAAGTCGTCGGACCGTGTGCCCCTGCTCATACGAATATTGTTTTGAAAAGAGAGGGCTTTGACAATTAAGGACTCGTAATTCTTCCTCTGCCCGTCACTCGCGAGTTCGTCATAAAAGCGCGTGCTGTTCAAAAAGTGCTCCTGCTTCATTTGCTCATATTGCTCGTGAACTTCGCTGAAATAAACGCTGTCAAATAACGAAGAAAGCAGGCCGGAGCTCATCTGACGCGCGGCGGAGCAGCCGCTCAGGGACAGTATAAGCATTGCCGCGCAAAAAAGCGATACTCCCCTTTTAAGCAAGCCCCTGTTACTCATTGCCGCTCACCGTGAAAAGACTCTTAACGCTGTTTACACACTCTGCCGATACTTTAAAACTGCCGGACACCGACTTGCCTGTAACCTCAACATCATTTGCACGCCACGCCGTATGGGCGAGAACACCGATGCCGTCAGCCAATTCCTCATAATCCTCAACGGACATATTTGTATCATCCGCATACTCTATAAGCTCGGAAAATCTGTCGCTTCCGCCCTCGTAAAATGATACATTTAAAATAGATTTAACGGCATTGAGCAGATAGCTTGCCCTATGTGAGCAGGTGGATTCGATTCCCGCACTCCAGCCGTCATATCGGAGCAGATTGACAAAGTCCTCCGCATTTAACGAATTGGGCCCTGTTTGCAGATTCAAACTGTAATCCGCCGTTGAGTGCCGTATTCCTTCATCTAAATCAACATCAATTTTTCCGGCAAATTCATTGATAAATTTGATAAAATCACTCTTTGTAAACTGAATATATCTGTCAACATTTATCGAGAAGGCGTCCTGTATTCCGATAAGTACCTGCGCCGATGCGCCGACCGCGAAACATTCCTCCAAAGTCCTGTTGCCGCTGACAAAGGTTTGCTTGGGCACGGATATACAGTTGATCGCCCTCTTGTTCATATCAAAACCTACGACAAAGAAAAGCTCGCCCGATGTTCCGCCGTCACTCGTAACACTCACAAGCAAATTTGTTCCGCCGGAAATCTCCGGGGCGCTGTACTTTGTGGTAGTGGACTCGGTGGTGCTGTATTCCTCGCCCATAAAAAAATTCTTAAGCGAGCCGTTTTTGTACCCGATATATGTATATAAAGCCGCGCTCAAAACAATCAATCCCGCAAGCGCGATACTGAGCCCTGTTTTTGTC
Organism: uncultured Clostridia bacterium; assembly: GCA_945227095.1. Taxonomy (GTDB): domain Bacteria; phylum Bacillota; class Clostridia; order Oscillospirales; family Acutalibacteraceae; genus CALYOC01. The sequence goes on along the minus strand of CALYOC010000095.1, from coordinate 5 downwards.
ACGCC
>CALYOC010000094.1 GCA_945227095.1 uncultured Clostridia bacterium | reverse complement strand
CTGTCAATATATTATTATATTTTTATATATTGAGAATCGGTCAACAAAGCTTTAATTTTTTGTTAATTTTGCGATTCGGACGGTATAAGGTGAGGGGAGTCGAACCCGATATGGTTTAAAACGGCATATTTTTGCCTGAACTGCGTTAAAAATCTTACCATACGGCAGTATGGCGGCGATTTTGTGCCTTGTTGGGCAAAAATCTTCTCGTTTTAAACTGCTCTGCACCGAAAATGCAGAGAGTACGGATGGATTTTTGCTTTTGAGACGGCAGTCGGGCTGACGCCCGACAACGGTGAAAAAGTGAAAATACACCGTAATATCAAATTTTCGGCATATTGTGTTGGGCTCTCCTCACCTTAAGAAAAGTGCTTCGAATATTTCCAATCATACCGGGATTACCTCGAAGAAAACGGTTTGAAATTGACTTCATAGATTACCAATAAGTTACCAAACGCATAATGCACAAGCCACATTTCGCATAACTACGCGGAATGTGGCTTTATTATACTTGTGACTGAATAGGTTTTTATTATTCTTTAAGTATATCAACTAACAAAGCTTGATAATAAGCTGTGAAGCGACTACTATCGCTATGAGCGCAATCGGGTATGTTGCGGCATAGGAGGAAGCAATATCCTCTGTTCCTGCAACATTGATAAGTGTTCCCAAAGCGGGTGTACTTGTCATTCCGCCCGTGATTGAACCCAGGTTGTTGAGAAGCGGCATCTTTAAAACATACTTTGCAAAGAAGAAGCCGATAATCATTGGAACGAGCGTCATCAATATTCCGTAGATGAAGTAAACCGCCTTGAAATACTTAATGAAGCTGGCTCCTCCGGGAATTCCTGCGCCGATAAGGAAAAGCATAAGTCCCAATTCACGCATAACCTTGAGCGTGGTTTCCTTGGGCATAATATTTATCCTTCCGATATTGCCGAAGTGTCCCAAAACGAGCGCTACAAGCAAGCAGCCGCCCGTTGTTGTAAGCGAGAAATTCCGGTAGTTGAACGCGCCGACAAATATACCTAAAACGATTGCAAGGGCAAGTCCCATAAATCCGAAGTCATCGACATCAATCAAGGGCTTTTTGCGCTCTTTTTTTTCGGTGACGCTTTCAGCCTTCTCGATTACAATCTTCTTTCTCTCCTCAGCCATATCAGCCTTGCAGAACTTGGGAACGAGCTGGACAAAAAGTACAACTCCGACAACGCCGACCAAGTAAGCAATACCGTGTCCGACCGGCGCAACATCCTGAAGCTCTGCGGTTGCAACCGCGTCCTTTGTAGCTGAAAAAGCGGGTGTGCTGGTAAGTGAACCGGACATCAAGCCGACAAGCATGGCCTTGACATGCTCTGCCTCGCCCTTGAACACTCCGATGTCGAAGTAAATGCAGGCGATACAGGTTACAGACGCGAAAATGATAATGATAAGTCCCAAAAGAACATATGATTTAAAGTTCTTTTTAATATTTCCGAAGAAGTTCGGTCCTGCGATAAAACCTACGCTTGTTACGAAAAGCACAAGTCCCATATTCTCAATTATCTTGAGAGCCTCTTTCGCAAATGTGACTTCCGGGTCCTTTAGCATAAGCTGATTGGTAAGCGGAGTGAAGAACAACGCTCCGAAAAACAGCGCGATAATAAACACACCCGCTGTGCCGAGGCTTACACCCTTAATAGTTATTCTGCCGAGCATATAACCCAAAGCAGCTACCACAAAAACGCTAAAAGTCAAGAAAACAATTGATTTAATACTTAAAATTCCGTTTAACAATATCATCCTAAATTATCCCCCTATTACTTCGCTTCAAATCGAGGATTGCCGTGTGTATAAACAGGAAGCAATTTCGGAGAAACGATGTCGCTGACAACACCTGCCTGCTTCATTTCAGCGGCAAATTCGTCAACATGCTTGAGGGAAAGCTCTCCTACCTTTACGCTCTTTGCCTTCTCGGACGCTTCTTTACCTGCATTTCTGCCAAACACAATGATGTCGAGAAGTGAGTTGCCCATAAGTCTGTTTCTTCCGTGGATTCCTCCTACTGCCTCACCGGCAACATAGAGATTCTCAACATTAGTCATACCGTTTGCCTCAATCTGCAATCCGCCGTTTTGATAGTGAAGAGTGGGATAAACGAGAATGGGCTCTTTACGGATATCAATGCCGTATTTAGCGAACATACGCATCATAGCAGGGATTCTCTTTTCAATTGTGCCCTCGCCGTTTTTAAGCTCAATCATAGGTGTATCAAGCCATACGCCCACTCCGTCGTCGGTGTGTACTCCCTTTCCTCTGTCGGAGCACTCACGGATAATTGAAGCCGCAGATACATCACGGGTTTCAAGCGGGTGCATAAATGCCTCACCGTCAACATTGATAAGTTTCGCTCCCAAGGAACGAACCTTCTCGGTTACAAGGGCACCGAAAATCTGCTCGGGATAAGCCGCTCCTGTGGGGTGGTACTGCAAGGTGTCGGCATAGAGAAGCTTTGCCCCTGCGCGATAACCCAATACAAGACCGTCCGCAGTTGCACCGTAGTGGTTAGAGGTCGGGAAGCCCTGATAGTGAAGTCTGCCCGCACCGCCTGTTGCGATAATAACCGTCTTCGCCTTGGCGATGAGAATTTCCTCGGTTTCCATATTCATAAGAACTGCGCCCGCAACATTGCCGTTATCGTCCTTAATAAGCTCGATTGCCGCTGTGAAGTCAACAATCGGAATACCGCGGTTTTGAACCTCGTCTCTCAAGGTTCTCATAATCTCGGCACCGGAATAGTCCTTTGCAGCGTGCATTCTCTTTCTTGAAGTGCCGCCGCCGTGAGTTGTAACCATTGTTCCGTCGGCTGTTTTATCAAACTCAACTCCGAGCTCATTCAACCATTGAATCGCCTCGGGCGCCTCTGTTACAAGCTTATAAAGCAACTCCGGCTTTGCCGCAAAGTGACCGCCGCCGAAGGCGTCAAGATAGTGAATAGCGGGAGAATCATTGGGCTTATCCGCCGCCTGGATTCCACCCTCTGCCATCATTGTGTTCGCATCACCCATACGGAGCTTGGTGACAATCATTACATTTGCGCCGTTGTTATCCGCCTCAATAGCGGCAGAAGCACCGGCACCGCCGCCGCCGATTACCAATACATCAACATCATAATCGATGCGGCTCAAATCGACAGCTTTACCGTTTAAACGGCTGTTCGCTTGAAGAAGCGCGGCAAGCTCTGTGGGAACCTTATCTCCCTTGTTGACACCTACTTCCAAGGTTTTAAACTCGCTCTGCTTATAATCGGGGTGATAAGTGGCAAGGAGTTTTTCCTTTTCATCCGCTGTCATACGACGAGGTTCGAGCACGGCATTTTCGGCTCTTGCCGCCTCAACTTTTTTCATAGATTCTAACATTTCACCTTTATACATTTTACCGCACCTCCTTATTTCTCAATTTCTCTGTTATTGTAAAGTTCTTTAAGCTCTTCAATCGGTTTTTGCATAAGTCCCTCGATGAGTTCCTTAAAGTCTCCGTTTTTAATCTCCTTGACTCTCTGTGTGAGATGCTCACTCTCCGGAGCCAGATACTTACCGTTAAGTCTTCTCGCCAAAAGCGCAACCTGCGGATGTGAAATTCCGGCAGGACATCTCGAAGAACATACACCGCACATTACACAGTCAAACGACTCCTCGGCACATTTCTCAAATTCTCCCCTTTGCGCATAAGCAATATACTGCATAACATTGAGTCCCTGGGTACAGCTTTTGGTACAGGCATTACAGCCGATACAGCTGTAAATTTCAGGATATAACTGCATCATAATCTGCTCGGTGGGCTTAACCTTCTCAATATCATATACCTCTTTGATAAGCGGGAAGAAGGGAAGTGTGGCTACATACATATTGTCCTCGACCTTTGTCTGACAGGCAAGACAGACTTTAAGCTCTCTGTCATCCTTTATCCTGTAAATAGTTGCACACGCTCCGCAAAATCCGTTACGGCATCCGCAGCCTCTCTTTAACTGATAGCCTGCGTACTCCATAGCTCCCATAATTGTTAAATTTGACGGTACTTCATACTTCTTTCCCATCAAGAAAATATTGAACATATCTTGCATTGTACTACCTCGCCGTATTAGTCTTCGTTAGGCATTTCGTCTAACTG
>CALYOC010000093.1 GCA_945227095.1 uncultured Clostridia bacterium | reverse complement strand
TCTACACGCGTAAGATCGTCGGCAGCGTCAGATGTGTATAAGAGACAGATAATCACCTTTGCTCGTAAGCTCGGACAGACCTTTGCCGCCAGCGGCACAATGATGCTGCTCGATTGGGCGGGTTATAACAGCACCGCTTCCATTCAGGCGGCAGGCGTCGGTGATAAGATATTGACCGCGGCAACACTTGTACCCGCTATCGCTTATTCGGTAACCTTCCTCATCTTCGCCTTCTGGTATCCTCTTAATAAGAAGAGACTCGAAAAACTTCACGAGGACCTCAAGGAAGTCAGAAAAGAGGAATTTGAAGAAATCGAGGAAATTGAGCAAAAGGCAAACGCTTGATTGTTTGATTATTAAACGGCATCGCAAACGATGCCGTTTTTTCTTGCCAAAATGCAGTTTTTTTGGTATGATTTAGAGTATTGTTAAGAATGTATAGGTGGTATTTTCTTTATGAGAATGAGACGGAAGAAAAATTTGGATTCAAGGCTTGAAAAATGCTCACATTTACGCTTGAAGGAGGAGAAGGTTTCCTCCTTGAGTGAGGTTTTCGGGAACGACAATCCCGTGTATATGGAGATAGGCTGCGGTAAGGGCAAGTTTGTCGAACAGATTGCGCTTCGTAATCCCGATATCAATTTTATCGCGGTTGAAATGGTGAGCAATGTCTGTGTGAGTGCTATGGAGCTTGTCGAGGCGGCAGAACTTAAAAATGTCCGCTTTTTAATTGCCAATGCCGAGAATATTGGTGAGATTTTCGCTGAGCAGAGCATATCTCGAATTTATCTTAATTTTTCCTGCCCGTACCCTAAACGCAGATATACAAAGCATCGCTTGACTCATGAAAGATTTTTGAAGCAGTACCGGAAAATCCTTATTCCGTATGGAGAGATTCATTTGAAAACGGACAAAAAGGAGTTTTTCGAGTTTTCGCTCAACAGTTTTTGTGAGTGCGGCTTCACTTTAAAGAATATCTGCTTTGATTTACATTCTTCTGACTTTGAGGGAAATATTGTGACCGAGTATGAGCAGAGATTTGCCTCACAGGGACTTCCGATTTACAGGGTGGAGGCGGTGAATGACCCGCGCCTGAGGGAGTAATAGGGCAATAATTAACTGTTTTTTAACATTTATACTGTTGAATATATATAAATTTTAATATACAATATTATCATACTTATTTAATTCTTGTTTTGAGGTGAGAATATGTCAAGTAAAAATGAATTGACGGCACAAAAGGAAATTAAAACAAAGGGGACAAAGAAATCAAAGTCTGCTAAAGCCTCCGGCAGAAAGCTGCCGAAGATTGATTGGGCGCCGTTTCTTCGTGTCGGCAGTCTTGTGATTATGGTGAGCGTGGCGCTCTTTGCCCTTGTATTTTTCATAATGGCAATGGTGGCGCCGAACACACTTTTAGATTGGATGCTCAACAGACATATCGGGCTTTATTCGAACACTCTTTCGTCCGTCACGGCAAACCTTGTCGGCGCAATTCTTTCTCGCCCGTTCCAGGCGGTATATACTTCGGGCTATATCAGAACTATGGGATTTCTCGTTTTGCTTTTATCCATTCCCGTGGTTTATGCCATGCTCAATATTTATTATCTTTCATGCAACGCGGGAAGCAATCGCCCGTTTAAGAAATCGACCTGTGATTATATCAAGGCGACAGCATATTCCTTCGGAACCGAATTTTTACTCTCCACGGTTTTGTTTATCATTCTTCGTATTATAAACAAATCAATTCCTTATTATATTTGCTACGCGGTGGCTTCAATCGCCGTTTTGAGCGCTATAATTTTTGTATCAATGCGGGTTTTCCTTGCGATGATTGACAAAATGAAGGAATTGTCGGCACAGACAAGGAAAAGTTCAAACGACGGCAATTCTTAATTGTGAAATTATAAATAACTGATTTTTAACCTCTTAAAGCGTAAACTTTAAGAGGTTTTTTTGTATATTCTTTATCTTTTTTCACATCATATTTATGGGTGAAAAAAGTGGAAAATATGTGGAAAAATGACCGCGAGAGCGTCAAAACTCTCGGCGAGATTGATAAGGTAAAAATCAGTAAAGAGAATTTGAAAAAGTATTTAAGCGCAGATGATATTGTCTATTCTGCGTTTTCCTTCGGCGGCACGGGCGCTTTGCTCGTGTGCGTGGACGGACTTGTCAATGAGCAAACGGTGGACGAGAGCATTCTGGCGGTGTTTCACCGGGTTGACGCGTTTAAGCATTGTGATACGCAGAAAAAGGCGGTCGCGCTTATGAACAGCGGCTTTAAATCGCACGCGGCATCGACACAGGTTTTTAAACTCAGCGAGGTTATTGAGGGCGTGCTGTCTGCAAATTTTGCGGTGGTTTTTGAGGATGAAAACACGGCTTTTTTATTTGATATAAAGGGGTTTGAAAAGCGCAGTATAGAACCGTCGGACAATGAGAATACGATGAAGGGCTCGAAGGATGTTTTCACCGAGCCGCTGCGTGTGAACACCGCCATTGTCCGTCGCCATATAAGGAGTCATAACCTCGCCGTAAAGCAAATCGAGGTGGGCAAGGTGACCTCCTGTACAGTCGCGCTGACATATATGGAGAATATGGCGGATGCGTCCCTTGTGGCAAGGATTGAAAAAGTGTTAAAGGGAATTGACTGCGTCGGTGTTGTCAGCTTAGGGCAAATTGAGGAGGCATTAAGCGCAGACGGCTTTTCTCTATTTCCAAAGCTGCTTTCAACCGAGCGGGCGGACAAGTTTTGCGCGAACGTTTTAAACGGCAGGGTGGGTATTATCGTGGACGGATACCCTGTAACATTTATCGCGCCTGCCTGCTTTTCGATGTTTTTTCAGACTCCGGACGATTATTCACTGCACTTTGTCTTTATGTCGTTTATCCGTATGATAAGGTATGCCTGCTTCGCGCTGTCGCTCTCCCTGCCCGCGATATATCTTGCGGTGGTGAGTTTTCACGGTGAGATAATACCCGCCCGGCTTGCACAGTCCATTATGTCGGCAAAGCTCGGCGTTCCGTTTTCCGCTTTTTTTGAAATCTTTTTTATGCTTATAGCCTTTGAGATACTCATTGAGGCAGGCCTGCGGCTCCCGCAGGGAATGGGGCAGACGGTGTCGATTGTTGCAGGTCTTGTCGTTGGTGATTCTGCGATAAATGCGAAGCTTGTTTCACCGGCGGTTGTGATGGTTATGGCGGTATCGGGTATAACCTGCTTTGTGATTCCGTATCAGGACTTTGCAAATCCTATTAGGCTTATAAGGCTTGTTTTTATATTTGCCGCGCAGCTTTTCTCCCTTTTCGGGGTTGTGGTTGTTACGATTTGCACCGTTGTGTATCTCAATTCGATTGAGAGCTTCGGATTGCCGTACTTGGCTCCGTTTTCGCAGTATTCGGTCAAGTCGTGGTTTAAAGATACTTTCTTAAGAGGGCGATACAGTGACAAAAAAGTTTACAGGTAAAGGATTTTTGTACCTTGCCTTGACCGCCGGTGTCTTGGTTTTGGTGACGGCGGGGCACTTTACCGCATTTGAGGGGTTGAATATTGAAACAGCGGCTATGGTAAAGAGCGTCGGTGCGGATATAGATGATAAATGTCACCTGACCTTTGTTCAAAATTCGGTGGGTGAGTCTCCTCAAACGGTCCAGACTGCGTTGACCGCCTTTGGCGGAAATTTTACAGACGCTATGAATAATCTGCAGCTTGCAAGCGACAAGGAATTGACGACGGGATATGTGAGGAATTATCTTATCGGAACGGATACGGCGAGTAAGAGCATGAAAAGCACTATGGATTTTTTCGGCCGCAGTAAAACCGTTCAACTTTCTGCGAATGTGTATCTAGCACAGGATACGGCGGAGGAGTTTTTGAAGTCTGCCGCTCGTGCAAAGGAGGAGGCGGACGGTATGCTCACCGACCTGCAGGTCACGGGCGAACGCGACGGATACTATATGCCCGTGACCTTTTCGGAAGCGCTTTCTTATATGAATGGAAAAAACGGCGGTGTTTTGCCGGTTGTCAAGATTGTGAAGGTGGATTCGACCGATGAAAAAATGGCTCAAAACGCAAAGTTCGTCGGCTATGGCATAGTCAGCGGCGGCAGGGTTGTGGACTATCTTGATGAAAAGGCTTCGAGAGGATATAACTTTGCGGTGGGGAAGTTAAAGC
>CALYOC010000092.1 GCA_945227095.1 uncultured Clostridia bacterium | reverse complement strand
CGGGAACGACGCTGCCGACAACACATCCCTTGAACTTTTTGGCAGGGCAGTTGTGAAGCGCGAGTATTTCCTTTATCAGTACTGCGTATTGGTCGGCGCTCTTCCTTGAATCGGTGCTTATTCTCGAAGTGAAGGCGAGAATGTCATCGTTGTATGCGCCCAGTACGATTTGTGAGTTACCTATATCGATTGTCAGAATCATAATACAATCCTTTCGTTTCGTAACTTAGTAAAGTAAATTATACATTATGAAATGTATTTATTCAACTTTTTTTGTCAAAATTACTATTGATTTAATACTATTATGCTTTAAAATATAATATAAGAGGTATAGTATGAAATTTTTGTGGAAGTATATTAAACCATATAAAAAATACACAGTTGTCGGCCCTATCTTTAAATTGACGGAGGCCGTTTTAGAGTTGCTCGTTCCGACGATTATGGCGGATTATCTCATTGATATCGGCGTGAAAAATTCCGATATGGGATATATACTTAAAATCGGACTGATAATGATAGGACTTGCGGCGCTGGGGCTTATGTGCGCCTTAGTTTGTCAGTATTCCGCCGCCATTGCGTCGCAGGGAACGGGTACAGCACTGAGAAACAGTATTTTCAAGCATATAAATACATTGAGCTTCAAGGAGCTTGACAAATTCGGCACAGGAACTCTTTTAAACAGGATTACAAGCGATGTAAACACTATTCAGCAGGCGGTTGCCATGACCATCAGAATAGCGATAAGGGCGCCATTTATCTGTATAGGAAGCGTAATAATGGCGGCATTTATCAATTTTAAACTCAGCTTGTATATTTTTGCCACTCTGCCCATACTGGCTCTGATAATTTTTCTTATTATGAGAAAGACGATTCCGATTTATCGCAAGGTGCAGGAAAAGCTTGATAAAATTTCCTCGCTCGCACTTGAAAACTTAAGCGGCGTCAGGGTGATAAGAGCCTTCGCGAAGAAAGATGACGAGCGCAAAAAGTTTGATGATACGGTTGATGAATACACCTCATTTGCCACCTTTGCGGGAAAGATTGCGGCGATTTTAAACCCGGCAACATTGTGTATTATGAACCTGCTCATAGTTGTGATTCTCTATGCGGGCGGTCGACAGGTGCAGATAGGCTCGCTCTCGCAGGGGGAGATAATCGCTTTTACAACATATATAACATATATGCTTACCGCACTTTTTGCCTTGGCGGATTATATTTTGCTTTTCACAAGGGCGGTTGCCGGCACCCGCAGGATTAAGGAACTTATGCAGACCGAGAGCAGTATTACCGACGGCGCACAGTGTCAAAACGATAAAATCGGCGAGAATGCCTTGGAATTTAAGAATGTCAGCTTTGCGTATTCGGACGGAGTAAATGTGCTTGAAAATATCTCATTTACAATTAAGGAAAATGAGAGCCTTGGAATTATCGGCGGTATCGGCAGCGGAAAGACAACTCTTGCAGGCTTGATAAACAGGGTTTATGATGTTTCGTCGGGAGAGGTCCTCGTCGGCGGCAGAGATGTCCGCGATTATTCATTAGAGCAGCTCAGAAGCAAGGTCAGCATTGTTATGCAAAACCCCGTTTTGTTCTCCGGCACAATAGCCTCGAATATTAAAAGCGGTGCGCCCGATTGCACCGATGAGCAGATGAAGGCGGCGGCCGATACTGCTCAATGTACCGAGTTTATACTCAGTAAACCCGACGGCTTTGAAAGCAGGGTTGAAGCGGGCGGAAAGAACCTTTCGGGAGGTCAAAGACAGCGCTTGGCTATTGCAAGGGCGCTTGTCCGCAGGTCGGAAATACTCATTTTGGACGATTCTTCATCTGCGCTCGACTTTGCCACGGAGCTGAAGCTTCGCCGTGCGGTAAAAAAGAACAGCGGCGCCGAAAATATAATTATAATATCTCAAAGGGTTACCGCGATTATGGATTGCGACAAGATTTTAGTGCTTGACGACGGTATGCTCGCAGGTATCGGAACTCACAAGGAGCTCTTGGAGACTAACGAGGTATATAAAAATATTTATACTTCTCAAACGAAGAAGGAGGCGGTTGTATGAAAAAGCCTTCTTTGAAGAAAAGTAAAAGTTTTTATAAGAGAATTTTCTCTTATTTTTCAAATCATAAAGTCTTGTTTGTTATGTCGGTAATCACCGCGGCGGCAGCGAGCGGATTGCAACTGCTTTTGCCGTACCTTATGGGCATTATTATCGACTATATACCCGGCGCTTCACGCGTTAATTTCACCGGTGTTACAAAGTATTGCCTGATAATGGCTGCGGCGATTGTCTTAGCCGGTGTTTTCCAATGGTTTGTCAGCTTTATCGGAAACAAAATTGCCTTCGCCGTCTGCTCCGACATCAGAAAAGAGTGTATGGAGAGAATTAACACATATCCCGTGCGGTTTTTCGACAGCATTTCTCACGGAGATACCGTGAGCCGTATTTCGTCCGACGCGGAGAACATTTCGGACGGAATTTTGCAGCTTATAAGGCAGTTGTTTATAGGAGTTTTTACTCTTGTCGGTTCATTTGTGCTGATGATGAGACTCAATTGGATAATTACACTTGTAGTAGTCGCCTTAACACCGCTGGCGTTTTTGCTCTCCTCGTTTATAGTCCGAAATTCAAATAAGATGTTTAAGCTTCAACAGCAGACGGTCGGACGGTTAAACGGCTTTGCCAAGGAATTTATTGAAGGGCAGAAGACGGTAAAGGCGTATTCAATGGAAAAGTCCGGTATAGAGAGCTTTGAGCAGGAGAATTCAAAGCTTTATGAATACGGTAGGAAAGCGCAGTTTTATTCCTCCCTCGTAAACCACTGCACGAGATTTATCAATTCTTCGATTTAGATTATCGTCGGAATAGTCGGCTCAATATTGGCGGTGCTTAATGTAGTCCTTGGAGGAATTGTTATGAGCGTAGGGCTTATAGCGAGCTTTCTTGCGTATGCTTTGCAATTTGCAAAGCCGATAAATGACATTACAAATGTTTTAACACAGCTACAAACGGCACTGGTATCTTTTGAACGGGTGTTTGCGATAATGGATTATGAGCCCGAAGCCGCAGAAGGTGAGGACATTCACCGATTGAATGTGAGCAGGGGGGAGATTGAGTTTAAGAATGTGGAGTTTTCATATGATAAATCGCTTCCGCTTATAAAGGGCCTAAATCTTCATATACCGGCAGGCAGTAAAGTAGCCGTCGTCGGACCCACGGGCGCGGGAAAGACAACTCTTGTAAATCTGCTTATGCGCTTTTATGACGCGCAGAGCGGAACCATCACGCTCGATTCGCAAAATATTTTCCAATCAAGCAGAGAAAGCGTGCGTAAAAGCTTCGGTATGGTACTTCAAGACACATTTTTATTTAATGATACTATCCGTGCAAATATCGCTTACGGCAAACCGGAAGCGACCGATGAGGAGGTCGAAAATGCGGCAAGAGAAGCGTACGCACACAGCTTTATCAGAAAACTGCCTTCCGGATATGATACCGTTATAAGCGCTGACGCACAGGAGTTTTCAGCAGGGCAAAAGCAGCTTATAACTATTGCAAGGGCGATGCTGGTGAACGCTCCGGTACTGATTCTTGACGAGGCAACAAGCTCAGTTGACACCTTGACCGAACTGCGAATACAAAAGGCGTTCAATAAAATGATGAAGGGAAAAACATCATTCGTGATAGCGCACCGTCTTTCAACTATTGTCGACAGCGATTTGATTATTGTTATGGATAAGGGAAATGTTGTTCAGACCGGAACTCACGAGCAACTGTTACGCTCCGGCGGACTTTACAGTGAAATTTATAATTCGCAGTTTACCCGATAATAATTCATAAATTATTCATTATTAGTTTTAATTAAATTCTCAATGTTGAATTAAACTGTAATTGTTCGAAAGAGCAAAAGGCGATTTAGCAACGCATGTTACGGGTTAACTGCCTAACCCAACGGATTAGCGAGTGTTTAATTACACATCATGGTAAATCTGCCACGGTAAGCCGTGGACTCAATTACCGTTAAATCCTAACCCTATACAGTCGGTATTGTTCAGGTAAATACAAATCCTGTTTTAATACAACACCGAAGGTGAGGGGAGCCGTAAGCAACCGACTTCTCTCACCGATGGCAGACTAAGTTTAAGATTTGACCGATACAGGAAGCGAAACCGTCCGGTTTTCGCTTCCTTTTTCATTTTATCTATTTATAAGATAGAGAAGTTGATATATAATTCTTTTT
>CALYOC010000091.1 GCA_945227095.1 uncultured Clostridia bacterium | reverse complement strand
CTGCTACGGTATTGATTACCATACCGCACTTGATATAGCCTCTCAAACCGTTCTGGGAAGTGCACAGGCAATGCTGTGCAGAGATACAACGCCCGAAAAGATGATTGACAATGTATGCTCGCCGGGCGGCACAACTATCGAAGGTGTCAATTCTTTAAATTCAGACTGCTTTTATGATTTGATTGCGAAGGCATTCAAAGCAAGCCTTGACAAAGACGAAAAGCTCCGCTAAAACAGCCGTGAGTTTAGTAATTGTACTTAGTAGGCTTTTTTATAGACAGAGCCCGATTGAATTGACCGAGTGCATTTTAAGCTCCGACACGAGCGCATATTATTTTTACAGTTTTTTATAAACTCTATCAATTAAAACAAAGCCCGATGATGAAGTGAGTTCACCATCGGGCTTTACTTAATAATATCAATTTATTACTCTCCGCCTTCGCGCTTTAAAACAATTTCATTTACAATTTTTTCCATAAACTTATTGTCAAAGAGCTTGAATTTTTTAACCAGTATTAAACAGGCACTTAAGAAGAATATCGGCGGAAGCGCAAACATCATAATATTGAGCGCAACATTGAGCGAGGCGGGAATTGCCGCCATCTGCACAGTGCCGGAGGCAAAGGAATTGCCGGTATATCCGCCCAATTTAAGACCGATACCCGTAATCAATCCGGACAGAGCGGTTGCAAATTTGACAAGGAAGGTCTGCATTGAGAAAACGACACTCTCATTTCTCCTTCCTCTTATCCATTCGTCATAATCAACGCAATCGGCGATTATTACCGTCAAAAGAACATTTAAGAAGCCAAAACCGATACAGAACAGAATTGCGGTTGCCGAGAACGCGTAAAACGCGAAGCCATACTCCTTAAAGAAGAATGAAATCACAAACATCAGTACAAATCCCGCAGCCGGCATAACGGTTGAAAAAACAAAGAGTCCTTTTCTGCTGAACCTCTTGCACACAAAGGGATATATGACAAGACCGAGTCCCATTGAGCCGCCGATAAACGCGGCAAACATACTGTATAAATTCTCATTGCTCCAAACATACTTAAAATAGTATATCGCAACACCGGTTGCACAGTTCATACCGAGATTTATCAGAACGAATGAAACAATTACCCAAATAAGCTGGTCATTTTTACGCAATATGTTAAACGCTTTTCTGAACGAAGTGCGCTCATTTGTATTTACCGCCACATTTCTCTCTTTAATAGAGAAAACCGAGACAAGGATAGTAAATATGTAAATACAGGCAACTATAACCGCCCACTTGAAAAATCCGTTGGATTTATCGACAATTCGTGTGCTGTGACGGCTGAGAGCCGAAACCGCCGTAATTGTCAGCATTTGAGTCATTATATTGCCCAAACCGGAAAAAATCCTCGGAAAGACCGCTACGCTGTTTCTCTGCTCCCTATCGTCTGTTACATTCGCATTAAAGGACCAATAAGGCACATCAACCATAGTGTAGGTCATACCCCAGACTATATATAAAAACGCGATATAACAGCTTGTATATATCTTATTTGAAACGATTCCGGCGGCAAGCGTAGGATTGAATAACAGTACAATCACAATCGCATTTGACAGAGTTCCCACAAGTATCCAAAATCTGTACCTGCCGAACTTTATCTTAGTATTATCGACAATAGTTCCCATCATCGGGTCATTTACCGCATCCCAAATACGCGCAACAAAGTAAAGTACACCCATAAACACAGAGGAAACCCCAAGGTATTCGGTGCAATAGAACATCAGAAAAGAGCCCACAAGGGCATATCCCATATCCTTACCGACACCGCCGAAGCCATATCCCAATTTTAATTTTAAAGAAATCTTTTCCATATATTATCCTCGGAAGAATCAAAGCGAATTTGACTCTACGCAGTAAAATCCGCCACAGTGTTTAAACGGGCGGCTTCCGTTAAGAAACCACCCGTTGTTTGATTGACAATTATTGCTCGGAAGTGTTTGAGCTATCGGTAGATACTGTTTCAAGCACAGGTTCTTTAACAGATGAATCCTGCTCCAAAAGGTCATTTGCGTGTTTAGCCTTAGTGTACTCATTAACCTTCTTTTCAAGGTCACCGTACAGACGATATTTCTTTGTAAATATGATGAACGCAACGAGAGCAAGAATAGGAGGAATGATGAACATTACATCTGTTACCACTTCTCTCTGGAACGGAGAGAATGCCTGAGCGGCAGTCAATCCGTTTCCGGCTGAAAACGCGTCATACGCAGTATCTGTCTTGGAAATTCCGAGAGCGATACCAACGATAAGTGTTTGTGTTGTAAGAGCGAATTTGAGCAAGAAGGATTTCATCGAGAATACGGTGGAATCGTTTCTTGTGCCGAGTTTGTATTCGCCGTAGTCAACGATATCGGCAAGCATAACAGTCTGACAGGTAACTCTCATACCGATACCTACACAGGCTATAAATGCAAAGATTGCGAACGGAACGAACAAAGGTGTGAATGTAAAGCCTAACAGGGTAATCGGGTTTGCAGGTCCTCCGTTGGCGATTTCATTCAGGAAGAAGCGCGAAATTACTACCATTATAACATCGCCGAAAAGCGCTGAAAGAAATGCCGTTTGAATAACGCGTTTCTTTCCGAATTTCTTGGAAATTGAGGGCATAATAAGCAATCCGACAAGTTGCCCCAATCCGCATACCGCCGCGAACAATGTAACAAGGCTCTCGTTACCGGCAACAATCTCAAAGAAATATGTACCCATGGCACTCATAAGATACCAGCTTGTGTTAAATGTAAACGCCGTGAATATGAATGCGACGAGCTGGTCATTATTTACAACAATTTTAATTGTGTTTTTAAATGAGAACTTCTCAACTTTCGGTGTGATAATTCTCTCTCTTGTAGAAAATGTCGAGGTGTAAAGACCCGCGAGCATTATTACTGCGCAGATTGCCGCCCAAATCGGGAAGCCTTTGATTTGTCCTCTTGTGATTTGGTCACCTGTTGCAGTTGCCGCGTCGCCTACTCCACCGAGCATATTTACGATTAAGATTGTACCGCCGGAAACGATGAACTGTGCAAATCCGGAGAACAATCTCGGTGTTGCGGATACAACATTACGCTGCTCAGGGTCATTTGTAAGCGCGGGAACCATCGACCAATAAGGAATATCAACCATTGTAAAGGTCATACCCCAGAATAAATATACGATGGCGGCATAAGTATATACACCGGCTTTTCCAAGTCCGAAAACATCGTACGGAGAAAGGAACATAAGAACCAAAACAACCGAGTTAAGAGTTGCACCGAGGAACATCCACGGACGATATTTACCCCAACGAGTTTTTGTAAAGTCAACGATTGTACCCATCATCGGGTCATTGATTCCGTCCCAAATTCTTGAAACAATGACAATCAATGTCAAAAATGTAGATGAAATGCCGAGTCTTGTGTTACAAAACTTAAAAAAGAAACTATTGCAAAGTCCGTAGCTCAAGTCAATTCCGAGTGCTCCGACACCGTATGCAATAATTTCGGGCATTTTCAGTTTTTTGCTAAGCTTCTTATTCTTTCCCATAAAGCATTGACCTCCTATATTATAAATAATATTATATAATTTTTACAATACGATTGCCATTGTAAATTATTCCAAATAAAACGACCGCTTTTTGTATAATATTACAAATAACGGTCTTTTATTAAAAATACACGGCAGTTAGTTATAAAATAACTGCATATATTATTTTTGCCGGAAAGCATTTAAAAGGTAAGTTCCTTAATAATGCTTGTCATTTCAGCCATTTTATCTTTAATATCATATGACAGGGCAAGCTGATTTCTCGCTCTTTCGAGATTGTGATTGTCATAATCCGTTTTAAAATATACATCACCGTCAAGATAATCGGCTAAAAATCTTGCCGCACACTCAAATGAGAGTACAAAAACGGAGCAAGCCAAACAATCTATCTCTTTTTGCGACAGATATTTTGACGCCGCCTTTAAATATCCGCTTGCAAACGCCTCAAAATACTCTAATGAAAGAGACACCCTGCTCAAATCGGTTTCACATTCGCCTGTCAAATTCGCACCTGAACGAACCGCATCGGCAAAATCATAAATACTGTAACCCGGCTTTATTGTATCAAAATCCACCATACATATATACTCGCCGCTCGCCTTGTCAAACAAGAAGTTGTTAAACTTTGTATCATTGTGAGTAACGCGAATCGGGAGCTGTTTTTCCTCTATAAAATCAAGGAATTTTTTACAATCATCATAGAGCTCGTTCAAATAGTCAATCTGCTCCT
>CALYOC010000090.1 GCA_945227095.1 uncultured Clostridia bacterium | reverse complement strand
GACGAAAAATATGTGGCTTTTGTCGAGCAAGAGACGGCGGCAAACGGCGGAATCACCTACGGCGGCACATTGAGTGCGGTTTCAACCGCACAGGCGATACTTATTTATGATGTGTTGGGTTTGGATTTTACCGATGTCGCAGGAAAGGATTTAACCTCTGTTTTGGAGAATGAGAGCGGTTGGTCAAGTCTTATCGCAAGCACACCGTACGGTGTATGCAACGCTTTGAAGGCGGCAACGGTCGCCGCGGCAAGCGAGGAGTGCATTGATTCGATTATCGATGCCATGCTTTCAATCCTTAAGGTTGATACAAATTCGGACGCAGGCTTTGATTATTGGGGAATAAGCGTTGATACAAACGCGCAGTTTATCGAGGCGCTTGCACCCTATTACGGCGACAGAGCGGATGTAAAGCAGGCAATTGACGATTCTCTTAGAACAATCGAGAAGTATTTTGTATCGGGTAAGGGCTACAAATACGGCGCAGATACCGAGTATGGCGGCGTTGTCACCGAGCAGGAGCCGAATGCCGATTCTACTGCATTTGCCTTGAGAGCCTACTGTGCATTGGATAACGAGGCAAAGGCAGATGAAGCATATGACTGTCTGCAAGGCTTCAATGCAGGCGGCGGCGCATACGGTTGGACGGACAAAACGCCTAACAATTATGCAACAACGGACGCTTTAAAGGCGTTGAGCGCGTATTATGATTATAAAACTCTTAAAGAGAGCTTTAATGATAACGGGTCCGATGAAAAGACAGAGCATGAAATCACGGATAAAACCGAGCCTTCCGCTAAAAAGGATGTGGAAAAGGGCTCTGCCGTTTACAGTGCAAGGACTGCGGACCCGACATTTGTCGGTGCGGCGGTGACAACATTGCTTGCCGGAGCGGGCTTGATTTTGAGTAAGAAGAACAAATGATGAAAAAATCAGCGGCGATTTTAATTGCCTTT
The DNA here is from genome assembly GCA_945227095.1 of uncultured Clostridia bacterium. Classification (GTDB taxonomy): domain Bacteria; phylum Bacillota; class Clostridia; order Oscillospirales; family Acutalibacteraceae; genus CALYOC01. The sequence continues at coordinate 3,346 of CALYOC010000090.1, read as the reverse complement.
GCAGTGATTATCGGAGCGGTATTCAGCGGCTGTAAGGTGCAGAGTGTAAAAGAGCACGACGCAGGCGCGGTGACGGCTTCGGACAGCGTTACAGCCTATTATGATGACACTGAGCCGAGTGAAAGGACGGCTTCGCAGACCGGTACTACGGTTGTATCCGACGAGAAAGAAACCTCGGCGGCAAGCACGACCGGAACAGCGAAAAAGACAACCGCAAAAAGCGGTGAAAAACCTGTCACAACAGGGGGAAAGTCAGTTACAAAGGTAAGAACTACTGCGAAATCGACATCGGCAACAACACAAAAGAGCACTACAAGGAGTGCGTATATAACCGTGAGCGTGAGTATAAATTCCTCTGCGGCAGAGGGAAAGAGCTCGTTTTTGCCCGGCGGAACTTATACCGTAAAGGTCAAGCGTTCAAGCAGTGTGTATGAAGCCACGCGCGCCGCGTTAAATTCCGCCGGTATTTCTCTTTCCGCGCAGAACTCGGCGTTCGGAACATATGTCAATGCGATAGGCGGGCTTGCCGAAAAGGATTGCGGCGCCCGAAGCGGCTGGAAGTACGCGGTAAACAATAAATTTCCGGGGGTAAGCTGCTCCGAAAAGACCTTATCCGATTCGGACAGTATTCTCTGGATTTATGTTTTGAACTGATGAAAAGATATTATAACCATTTTGAAAAACTGCACCCAATCACACTGATAATTTACTTTATCGGTGTGATTTTTTTGTCATTTATGTTTGATGAGCCTGTTCTTGTGTCGATAAATGCGGTGTGCGCTTTGACAATATGCGTTTTATCCGGAGGCTGGAAAACTCCTTTGTATGCTCTGCCGCTTATGCTTTTCGTCATAGTGTTAAATCCGCTTTTTTCGCATACGGGAAGCACGGTTTTGTTTTATATAAATGACAACGCGGTGACAAAAGAGGCTGTGATTTTCGGCGTGCGTACGGCGTTTACAATTTTGAGTGCATTGATGTGGTTTTCATTTTTGAACAGGAGCCTTAGCTCAGATAAGTTTTTGTATGTCTTTTCGCGGCACCTTCCGAATACCGCGCTTATGGTGAGTATGATTTTTAAATGCACCGCCGAATTTTCCCTGCAGTATAAGAATATGAGCAGTTGTTGTGAGAGTCTGGGCTTTTCCCTTAAAAAGGGAAGCCTTTCGTCAAGACTGAAAACAGGCGCGCTTTTGCTCACGGCGGTTGTTGGAGCGGGGCTTGAAAGCTCTGTCGATACGGCGGTTTCAATGAAGTCGCGAGGCTACGGCTTGAGCGGAAAAAGCGCGGTTAAAAGGTACTTTTTTTCGGTGAGTGACGCGTTAATTTGCGCGGCGGCGATTTTGGGCTTTTCGGGAGTTATTCTCCTGTGGGCGATGAAAACAAATGCGGCGGCCGCGGCGGTGTATGCCGTCCTGCTGAATATTCCGTTTTTGTTCAATTTGGTAAAGGAGATAAAATGGAAGCTTATAAGGTAGAGAATTTTTCGTTTAAATATCCCGGTTGTGAGCGCGAGGTGTTAAGGAACATTTCGTTTAGTATCGGTGTGGGTGAATTTGTGCTCGTTTTGGGAAAAACGGGCTGCGGAAAGACTACCCTTTTAAGGAATCTCAAACCGACCGTCGCTCCTGCGGGAAAAAGGGACGGAAGCATTTCCTTTTTCGGTGAAGGTATCTCCTGTGCAGACGAAAAGCGGCTTATCAAGAGCATAGGCTTTGTATTTCAAAATCCGTCATCGCAGATTGTCTGCGACAGCGCGCTTGACGAGATGTGCTTTGCGGCGGAAAACCTCGGTATGCCGTCCGAGCTAATCAAGCGGAGAATGGCGGAGATTTGCACTCTGTTTTCCACCTCGGAGCTTTTGGATAAGAAAACCGATGAACTGTCCGGCGGCGAAAAGCAGATGTTAAACCTTATGAGTGTTCTTATGACAAAGCCGGAGGTTATTATTTTAGATGAGCCGCTCGCTCAGTTAGACCCCGCCTGTGCGGAAAATTTTCTTCGCGCCGTGCATAAGTTATGTAAGGATTTCGGCACAAGTATAATTATCAGCGAGCACAACTCACAGGGACTTTTTGCCCTCGCGGATAAGGTTTTGGTAATTGAGGACGGCACAGTCGGATTTTTCGGTGAAGCAGGGCAGGCGGCAAGCTATCTGTCGGAAAAGGGAGGCTCCCTCTCGGAGTATCTGCCCGTATCCGCGCGCCTTTGCGAAAAGCTCGCGGCACCGCCGGCTTTCACCTGTGCCGAGGCGAGAGCGGTTTATCGTGATAATAAGGAAAGGATAAGCGTAAAGCCCGAAAAGAGGGAGGAGCTTTGTACTCAAACAATTCTTCGCGCAAAAAATCTTGTTTTCCGATTTGAAAAAAGAGGAAGAAATATTTTAAACGGGCTCAGCTTGGATATAAAATGCGGCTGCGCGCTGGGTCTGGTGGGCGCAAACGGTGCGGGGAAAAGCACTCTTTTGTCGGTTTTGAGCGGTTGCCTTAAAGCGCAGGAGGGAAAGGTTAAGAACGACGGAGCGAAGGTATGCCTTTTGCCGCAAAATCCCGATTATACATTCTTGGCTGACAGCGTAAGAAGGGATATTGACCTTACATTGAAGGTGAATAAAAAGGACGAGTCCGACCTTGCCGAGCTGACCGAGCGGTTTCAAATCTTTGAGGGTTTTGAGAAATTATATGACAGAAATCCGCTCGATTTGAGCGCGGGACAAAAGCAAAAGCTGACTCTTTTAAAGGTGCTTATCGCGGACGGCGATGTTATCCTTATGGACGAGTGCGAAAAGGGGCTTGACGCGCAGGCGAAAAGGGAACTCGGAGAGGTTATCGCGTGCTTAAAAAGGGACGGAAAGGCAATTGTGTTTATAAGTCACAACCCCTCGTTTGTCTATGAAAACGCGGACGAGACGGCGCTTATTTTTGCCGGGGAAGTGATAGCGCGGCAGCCCACGCGCGAATTTTTCTGCGGAAATGAAATTTATACTACTCCAATGGGGCAAATATCTCTTGATATAACGGAAAGCGCGTTCACCTTGGAGGAGGTGTGCGTGAGTGAATAAGTATATGCCGTTTTTTATTGCTGTGCCCTGTGTGTTTTTAGTTGTCACATTTATTGTGACCGAGCGAAAGGGAGTGAAGCTCAAGGAGCTTATGCCGGTAGTCGTGATGAGTGCGGCGGCAATATTCGGCAGAGTTATCTTTTCCTTTATTCCGCAGGTTCAGCCTGTTACCGCAATAGTTATAATTATGGGCGTTTGCTACGGCTGTGGGGGCGGATTTTTGACAGGAGCTCTCACCTGTCTCTTATACACATCTGACGCTGCCGACGATCTTACGCGTGTAGA
>CALYOC010000089.1 GCA_945227095.1 uncultured Clostridia bacterium | reverse complement strand
GCTTTTGGCGAAGCGTATTACCGATATTTCCGGCGCGTCATCCGTTTTCGGATATTCAATCGTCAGCTATGCCAATGATATTAAGAGGGCCAGACTTGGAGTGAGCGCCCTAACGCTTGAGCGCTTCGGAGCCGTCAGCGAGCAAACCGCCGCGGAGATGGCTCAAAGGGCGAGAATAAACGGCGCGGCGGACATCGGAGTTTCCACTACGGGAATTGCAGGGCCGACAGGCGGCAGCGAGGAGAAGCCCGTCGGGCTTTGCTATATCGGCGTATCGGACAGTGAAAAAACCGAAGTTATCAAAGTGCTTTCGGGGCTCGACAAGGGCGAGTGCCGTGAGGCAAACAGGGTTTTGTTTTCCACAAGGGCGCTTGATTTGGTGCGCCGCAGATTGGAGGAAAGATGAAAGAAAAAAAAGAAAACATCTTTGTCAGGTTTTTAAAATACCTTTTTCCGTGGCGCGGTGACAGCGCAAGGGAGGTAGTCAGGAAGCTTGTGTTTTTAATTTCCGTGGCGGCTTTGATTGTTTCCGGCACCTATTTCGGAATCAGGTTTGCGCACAGGAATGATTATAACAAATTGCCTGAAATTTCCTCTGAAGTAGATTGGGATGACGAGGAGAAGAAGGACGACGGAACTTTCGGTAAGTATGACAAACTTCTCGCGGTAAACCCCGACTTTTGCGGCTGGCTTAAAATTGACTCGACACCGGTCGATGTACCGCTTGTTCAGACGAAGGACAATGAGAAATATCTTAAAACCTCTTTCTACGGCGAGTATTCCGAGTACGGAAATCCTTTTGTCGATTTTAGAAATAAGCTTGATAAGGACGACAGAAATATCGTAATTTACGGTCACAATATGAAGGACGATATGGTTTTTGCCCGGCTGCTTGAGTATAAAAACCTGTCCTTTTACAAGGAGCACCCGGTAATATATCTCGGTACGCTTTATGATGACTCGTATTGGAAGATAGTTTCCGTTTTCATCACCAATGCCGGCAAGGCGCAGGACAACGGATACTTCTTTGAATACAACTTTATCAACTGCGGCAGTGAGAATTTTGAGCAGTACGCCGAGGAGTTAAAAAAGCGTTCGTTGATTGATACGGGAGTGGACATCAATTCCTCGGACAGACTGTTGACTCTCTCGACTTGTCAGTATGATATTGAGGACGGCAGATTTGTAGTCGTTGCAAGGAAGCTCAGAAGCGGCGAGAGCGCAAAGACGGACACCTCTGCGGCAAAACTCAATCCCAACCCGAAGTTCCCGCAGGCATACTGCGCGGCAAAGGGGATAAAAAATATCTACGCCGAGGACAAAAAATGGCAGCCATATGACTGATAGGGTTTATCACATATAATTTACGGAGTGAGAAGATGAAATTTATACCTTTTATTAAGAAAAACCGCGCGGTTGATTACACGGCGGCGACCGAGCTTGCGCGCACACTTGCGGACAGCTTTCGGCTTTCTCCCGGTGCGCCTCAGTGGGAGATAAAGGGGCTTATTGCCAACCTCGGAGAAACGCTTAAAACCGAGAGCACCGTTGTAATCGGCGTGTCGAAATTTCACTACCTGAAGCTTAAAAAGGCTCTCTCAATGGTGTTTAAAGCCGAGCTTTTCGAGGCCGTTTCGGTAAAAAGCGATGTCTTGTTTGCAGACGAGGACGCCCACGAGCTTCAGTACTGCTTTATTGAGGGGAGCAAGGTTTTTAAATCCGTGGACGGACTTTACAGCGGATACGGAATACAGGGAGAGGAGCAGAAGATAATTGTTTTACCGCTCAACGAGGAGAGGTATAAGCCAATGCTCGCCGAGGTCAGGCGTTTTGTGTTCGGAGAGGAAGCTAAAACGCAGTTCACCTTGGAACAGCAGGCAAAAAAGCGGGTGAGTATTTGCTCGCTTGTCAGCGCCGTACTTGCGCTCGCCTCGGTGGTGTTGAGCTTGGGAGTAGGATTTTATTTTATCAGGTAATTTTTCGGAGGAATGATGAAAACTTTAAAGGTGAACTTAATTCGTCATGGATTGACGGACGCGAATTTAAACGGTACATACACCGGCAGGGCGGATATACCTGTAAACTCCGCAGGAATAAAGGAGTTAAAGTATATCAAGAAGAATTTTCGCTTTGACGAGGTTGACGCGGTTGTGACAAGTCCGCTGACAAGATGTAAGCAGACCGCGGCAATTCTCTATCCCGGCAAGGAGATTTTGCCCTATGACGGACTTATCGAGTACGATTTCGGTGAGTTTGAGGGCAAGACGGCAAAGGAACTTGAGAGTGACAAGCGCTATGCCGAGTGGTTAGGCTCTGCGGGTGAAGCGAAGGCGCCCTTCGGGGAGAGCAATGATGAATTTGCGGCGAGAGTCACCGGCGCGTTTAAAATGCTCGTTGACGGACTGCTGAAAACGGATATGCGAGAGGTGTCCGTCATAACTCACGGAGGAGTTATAATGACGCTGTTGAGCTTTTTTGGGATTCCGCAGAAGCCTATGCACGAGTGGATATGTAATCCCGGCAAGGGATATACCTTGAGAATAGATTCAACCCTGTGGGCAATGGAGCCGAAGGCGGAGGTGATCTCCGTCTTCCCGAAGAAGAATTATAAGGCTGTCATATTCGATTTGGACGGTACCCTTTTAAACACCCTTGAGGATTTGAAGAACAGCGTAAATTTTGCCCTTAAGAGTATTTCCGCGCCGGAGTGCACGCTCGCCCAGGTGCGCGAATATGTCGGGAACGGGATTAAAAATCTTATGATAAAAGCCGTTCCGGGCGGTGAGGAAAATCCGGAGTTTGAGCGGGCGTTCTCTGCTTTTAAGGAGCACTATTCCGCCAACAACTGCGTATTGACGGTGCCCTATGACGGAGTGACGGGCTTAATCTGCGGACTGTATGAGCGAGGGGTGAAAATGGCGGTTGTGTCGAACAAAATAAGCTCGTCGGTCAAGCGGCTCAACAGGATTTTCTTTGAGCCGGAGATTTCCGTTGCGATAGGCGAGAGCCCCGGACTTCGCAGGAAGCCTTATCCCGATTCCGTCAATAAGGCGCTGGAGCTCCTCGGAGTGACTGCGGACGAGACATTGTATGTCGGAGACAGTGAGGTCGATGTACTCACCGCGAGAAATGTCGGTATGGATTGCGTGAGCGTTTTGTGGGGCTTTAGGGACCGAGATGTCCTGACGGAAGCGGGCGCGAGTGCTTTTGCCTACACCCCGGAGGAAATTTTAACCTTATTTTGATTATTATTAAAGAAAAACAACTTCAACAGCGCTCGGCACTGTTGAAGTTGCTTTTTTGTTATCTTAATTTCATTCTCCCGCCAAGAGTTCGCAGACGAGGTCAGTGTATTCAACAGGACTTTCAAGGCTCATTCCCTCGATAAGTCTTGCGCTTCCGTAGAGCACGGCGGCGGTCTTTTTGACCTGCTCGGTGTCCTTCGGGTCAATGCTCTTAACCTTGTTTGCAAGCGCGCTGTCCTTGTTGATTTCGAGGAAGAGGTTTGCTTTTACTGCACCGTTTGAGCCCGGCATTGAGTTGAGAACCTTTTCCATTTCCGCGCTCACCGCGCCCTCGCTTGTAAGGCATACCGGGTGGTTTTTAAGCCGTGAGGTAAATCTGACTCCGCCGATACCGTCGCCTATTTGCTCCTTCATAGCGTCAAAGAGTTCCTTGTACTGCTCGTTCTCTTTTTTTAGAGCTTCCTTTTCTTCCCCCGTGTCCAAATCCAAGTCGTTTGCGCAGACATTTTTGAACTCCTTGGAGTCGTATTCACGCAGCATTTGTATTGCGAATTCGTCCACATCGTCGGTGAAGAACAAGATGTTATATCCCTTCTCCTTAACCGCGTCAACCTGCGGCATCATACCGATTTTATCCGCAGTTTCACCGCAGGCGTAGTAGATGTGCTTTTGTCCCTCCGGCATACTCTGAACGTACTCTTTAAGCGTTATCGGCTTGTCGCTCATAGCGCTCTTGAAGATGATTAAATCCTGCAAGGTTTCCTTGTTCGCACCGTAGGAGTTGTAAATTCCGAATTTGAGCTGCAACCCGAACGCTTTGAAGAATTTTTCGTAATTATCCCTGTCATTTTCGAGCATTTTTGCAAGCTCGTTTTTAACCTTCTTTTCAATGCTCTTTTCGATTATTTTAAGCTGTCTGTCATGCTGGAGCATTTCTCTCGAGATATTGAGGCTCAAATCCTCGCTGTCAACAAGACCTTTTACAAAATTGAAGTAATCGGGCAGCAGATCGGAGCACTTGTCCATTATCATAACGCCGTTTGAGTACCTGTCTCTTATACACATCTGACGCTGCCGACGATCTTAAGCGTGTAGCTCTC
>CALYOC010000088.1 GCA_945227095.1 uncultured Clostridia bacterium | reverse complement strand
CTGCAATAAAAATTCTCCTCATATCTTAACTCACACACAAAAAAATTTGATACAAATTTATATTCTTTTATTCAAAAAATCAAGTTTTAGGAGAAAAGTCAGGTTTATAAACAAGCATATATAATTACTTTGGCTTTTACGGTGCAAAAAAATATAAAATCAAATATCGACTTAACAAATTATACTATTTTTCCGAATTGTTTCGCGATTGGTAATCGCGGTCGATATTTTCGCTCCAATCGTCTTTAAGAGTCTTGCAGGCGCGAATAGAGCAGACGGCTTCGCACACGGTATCATACAAAACCGCGGTTCCCTTCGAATCGGCATTGTAATTTACGGCTCGGTCTTCGTCAATTCCGTAACGATTAGCCGTTTCAACCGCATCGATATTAGCACCGATAAATAAAAATTCCCATCCGTACTTTTCCTTTTGCCGCTTAACCATAGTTTTGACCTGCTCACTACTGTAACGATGACTTGCATTTTCAAAACCGTCGGTCGTGATAACAAACATTGTATTCTCCGGCACATCTTCGGGGCGGGCGTATTTGTGAATATTGCCGATATGGTGAATCGCGCAGCCGATAGCATCAATAAGCGCAGTACATCCCCTGACGGTGTAATCTTCGTCGGTCATTTTAGGAACATCGGCAAGTTTAACTCTGTCGTGCAGGACTTCGCTTTCATTATCAAAAAGAACAGTTGAAACATAGCAGTCGCCGTCCTGCTTCTTCTGCTTTTCAATCATCGAATTGAAACCGCCGATTGTGTCCGCTTCAAGTCCTGCCATTGAACCGCTCCTATCTAAAATAAATACGAGCTCTGTGATATTGTTTTTCATAATAAAAAACCTCCTGTTTAATTGATGTCATAATTTTACATCAATTAACAGGAGGTTTGGTCGCTTCAAATGCGACAAATTATTTTAAGAATTAAAAATTCTCTCCCATTCAACTTCCTTAAAACCAACAAGCACAAAATCATCTCCTATAAGTAAAGGTCTTTTAACAAGCATACCATCGGTGGCAAGGAGTTCTAACATTTCAACCTCGCTCATTTCGGGGAGCCTGTTTTTAAGGTCTAAGGATTTATACAGCAGACCGCTTGTGTTAAAGAATCTTTTAAGCGGCAATGCGCTTTTCTCATACCATTCGGTCAATTCTTCAAGCGTGGGATTTTCGAGTTTAATATCCCTTAGCTCATATTCAATTCTATTATCGTCCAACCACTTCTTCGCCCTTTGGCAAGTGGTGCATTTGGGGTAGCAGATAAACTTCAGCATAATTTCACGCTCCTAATAAACTTTGGTCAAAGGCAAATAGCGCTTCGTTGATTTCATAAATATTATAATTACCTTTACTTATAAAATATTCGATTATGATATCGAATTTATTGCTATGAGAAAGTGCAAAACCGGCTTTTCTCAACATATCCTCTGTTTCGTCAAGCGAGAGCTCTAAGGAGATAGCAAACGCTATTGCAGTCGGTTTGCTCGGCCTGTAATACATATCACTGCGAATTTTAGAGAACAGCTTGCGGTCGATGTTCGCCTTTTTATAACACTCCGCATCGGTCATACCTTTTTCATCTATCTTACGCAAAAGCATTTGAGAAAAGCTCTCGTCAAGCCGCTTGAGCTTTAAATCAAGGTCATCGGGCGCAGCCATTCCCTTACATTCACAAATTTCCTCCGCCATAGCCGGCTGCATCGGCATATTAAACCGCATACTTTCGCGGTTATAATCGGTATGCTCGTCCACATAATTATCGTCTATATATTCAGCAATGTCCGAAAACAACTTCTCGCTGATTTTATACGCTGATTTATCAAAAATAACGATATAAACTGTCATATCGTTTTCAAGCAAGAAACCTCTGATTATATCAACAGCCACCTCCAACGCCTGATCCTTTGGATAACCGTATATTCCCGAGGAAATAAGCGGAAAGGCAACCGTTTCGCAATCGTTCTCTTTTGCCAGAGTCAAAGATTCACGATAACAAGATTCAAGCAAATCCTTTTCTCCGTGCTTACCGTCCCGATAAACAGGACCGACGGTATGTATTACATACTTTGCAGGCAGATTATATCCACCTGTAATCTTCGCCTTACCGGTCTTGCAACCGCCGAGAGTTTTGCACTCAGCAAGCAGTTCCGGACCTGCGGCATAGTGAATCGCACCATCGACTCCACCTCCGCCCAAAAGTGTTTCATTGGCTGCATTTACAACGGCGTCCACAGACATTTTTGTTATATCGTTTCTGACAATTTCAAAAGGCATTTTATCTTCCTCTCATATTAGACATTAAAACGCGCTATTTCCCGCACTTCATACATGGAGTTAAGCCGGATTTTTTCGCTTCGTCGAGCGAAACCTCATATGAATTTTTCCCTCCGCAGGTGGAGGAATAATGATACCTCTTTCCGCTCGGTGTGCGATACACGGTACGGCTGTTCTTCGGTTTTACAACCTTGGTGACTTTGCTTTTTACCGCAGGCTTTTTCTTATAAGTTGATTTTTTCGCCGTGGTACCCTGTGCTCCGCCGCTCAAAGCGCTCTCTCCGTTTGAATAGTTTATCTTTACTCCCGGCTGACTGTTATAGCAATAGACATTAAAGGAAATACCCGAACCCTTGTCCTCGACCGACCACGCCTGCATTTGCACTCCGGAGGCTACAAGATTTTTACCCGAATAGACGGGTGTGACCTTGTAAAGGACATGATTACTTGTTTCGCGGATATAGTCGGCTACCATATTTTCAAACGGTAACATTCCCTCAACATTGAGATAACGCGTTCCGGTTATCAAATTCCGCTCATTGGCATTTTCAGCAGAAAGCTGATAGCCGATAAGGTGACATCGGTTATAAAGATACTTTCCGTCAACACAATCATACCTGACGGTGTGCCAGCCGCTCGGTCTGACGCTCCCTATCGCTCCTCGCTCCTCGGTGGGCATTGTTTCGCGGCAAAGGCAGGCAAACGCGGTGCCGCACCTGCCCAGGCTGTCAAGCGGACTGTACGACTCATACGCCGTCCTGTGCTTCTTTTCCGACGCGCTGAACTGCGGCACATTTCCGTTTACCTCAACATACGGAGAATTCTTAAACTTAGGTATGCTGCCGAGGTTTAATTTTGATTTGCCCGCAGTCGGATTTGTCGGTTTGACAGTTGTAGGCTGCGGCTTTGTTTCTGTGACGGCAGCAGTTGTCTGTGTTATAATTTGCTCGGTAGTATATTCCGAACTCAAAGCGGATTCGGGCACAGAAGGAGATTTTTCCCCGTATATTCCGACTCCGATACAAATTAAGAGCACCGCCGTAAACGATAGTGCAACTATCAGTAAATTTTTACGCTTTTTTGCCCGCCTGCTCATCTTATATAAACCTCCCTTGTGATTCTATCGTGCGAGGTCCCGGAAAACTCGGTTACTTCACTAAGCTTATAGCCGAGATTTACGATATCAAGATTAAACCTTTTATCCGAGGGATACTTTCTGTTCCAGCGGTAAATTACAAGCGTATGTACTCTGTCAAGACAACTCGAAATATCCTCATTTTCCACAAAGCAGATGTCATCACACCCGGCTGATTTAAGAAAATCCGTGTCAACACATACACGGTATTCGGCAAAAAGCTCAGCGGAAAAGTCATTTACCAATATCCTTCTCCCCGACGCAAAGTCAACAAGATTTGCTATAAGACGCGAATCGCGGCTCTGCCGCCTGTGGTTAAACATCATACCGTTATTATCATCAAGGCAAAGCGCCGCAATCATACTCTCACTCCCTTTAAAAGTATAAATTGATAATACCATTTATACTAAATTTAGTCAAACAAGTGCATCTTTTTTCAGTTTGAAGTATAATATATAATGTTAAAATAAATATATTATAAATAAAGCGAGGGGTTAAAATGCTTCATCATATCATAGTAAAATGGACCGGCGAAACGGACAAAGCCGCTCTCGCCCTGCGCACACGGCAGCTATACAAAGTCGCAAATGAGATTGACGGTAAAACCCTTGATGAAAAGAATTATACTGCAACAGAGGGTAGCACAATCATCACCCTAAAGGCTGATTATGTAGCGACACTTTCAGCCGGCGAGCATACAATCGGCATTGTATCCGAAAGCGGCACAGCCGAAACAACATTTACCGTTAATGCGAAAGCAGTTGAAGATCCTCTGCAAACACAGGAAGAAACAACGGAATCCAAGCCGGGTAAAAATAATAGTAAAAAGTCCCCCGAAACAGGCAATGACGGTGCTACGGCATTATTGCTTGCACTTCTCCTTTCCTGCGGCGGCGTGATTGTTGTTACAGGTGCTTACAGTAAAAGAAAAAAGC
>CALYOC010000087.1 GCA_945227095.1 uncultured Clostridia bacterium | reverse complement strand
CCTGAGCGGCTATTATATGTTTAAGTATTGTATCACGGCACTATCTCAAGCCAATATCCGTCCGGGTCTTCGATAAAGTATATACCCATTTGAGGGTTTTCAAAGCAGATGCAGCCCATTTCTTCGTGTTTTTTATGAGCGGCGGCATAGTCCTCCGCTCTGAATGCGAGGTGGAACTCACACTCTCCCAAATCGTAGCGGTAGGGGTGGTCGTCGAGGCAGGTCAGTTCAAGTTCAAAGTCGCTCTTGTCGTTTGATAAGAAGACGATAGTAAATCCGTCACCTGTCTTTCTTCTGACTTCGTGCAAATCCAATGCCTCGCCGTAGAATTTAACGGATTTTTCCAAATCGGAAACGTTGTAATTTTCGTGTATCATTTTAAAGCTCATTTGTTTTCTCCTTTATTGTTGTTCCTGTAACAGTATTTTTGATTTTTTAAGCGAGGGATATGATTTTTTGACCACTTCGCTCAAATATTTTTCTTTTGCCAAAAGCGGCGGCTTTTCCTTCCACCAGCAGCTGTCGGTCAGCAGTCCGTCGCACAACTCTTCGAAGCAGGTTGCCCTGTCCTCCAGGATGTTTTTCATTCCGTAATCCCGCGCGAAGCAGTCCTGCCACTCTATGTGACTTTCGTCGTAGTACAATGACGAGTAATCTTCGGAGTAATCGAAAGACGATGGATTAAGCCCTGTCCACTTCTCGTCAAATTCGCTCTCGTAGTTCCAAATGCGGTATTCCATAGTGTGCATAAGCTCGTGGAAGAATGTTCTTTGATTGAGCCCGGAGCAGGAAAAAACTATATACAGGGTGTCCTTGTTATCCGTTTCGTCACAGTTGATATTATTTGCAAATGCGTCAATGTCATTCTCCGGGAAATTTCCTACTAAGTATATCCTGAATTGCTCAAAGCTTGTAACAGCCAATGGTATATCGTTGCAGAGAAGCTCTGTGTAAAACTGTTTGGGCAAAGTTGCGAGATATTGCTCCAAGTCGAGCACGGACAGGTAAAATTCTATTGGCTTGATGTCATTGCTTATTGCGAATTCTTGCTTGATAAAGTTTGAATCGGGCGCATATTCTGTGGAGATATTGTATTCGGATTTTATTCTATCACATGCCCGGTCCGTCTTTTCGGAGATTTTGTCGGCAGATGTGATTTGACAATATCCGTTGTCAAAGGGCTTGTTCTTTGGGCTTAAATTATAGTTCCATATGTAAATCCGGTCTAATCTGCCGTCCTCTTTGACGGTCACCACGGTAGCGCGTTTTTCGTTGAAACTTGAAAATTGGATATTGTTTACATCTTGGTCGTTGGGAATGGTTGTATTGTTTATTTCCCTGCCGCTGTCAAAATCAAGTATTCTTACAACGCTTTCGTACTTGTCCGTCTTATTTGCCGAGTTGTCGATTACCAGCATTTTGTGATTGTCGGCACATATGTAGTCGTAGTATATGTTGGCTTTCAGTATGTAGAATTTGCTCGGTTCGTCATAGAACACCAAGGCTTGATAGTTAGTGAAGTTGTTTGAAACTGCAAAGGAATCCATGCAGTTGTATTTATCCGTATCTATTGAGCTGATTGATTTGGCTATGTCATAGTTTTCCTTGAATTCATATTTGCCGGCTTCGGAATTCTTTAGCTTATAGTCATATTTAATAACTTCGTTGTTTTCGGTGTTAAAAAGGGAAAAACCTTCCTCGGTGAGCCGCACCTCATAGCTGTAATTGTTCTTGTTTTCAAACTCGATTCGCTTGACTTCCTTGTTGGTTCTGTTATTGAAAACACAAAGGTAGTAGTGAATATCGTCAACCGGCTCATTTGTGGTCTCATCGTATTCATCGGTGTAGTTTATATAGAACAATACGGAGTATTTTTCGTTGCTATCGCAGCTTATCAGGCTTATATCACCCAGAGCGGAGGCGTCAAGTGCCGTGAGTTCTGCGTCGTGTGAGTCCATGAAGATACCGTTACAAGCGCAAAGACAGAGCATTAAGACGGCCAAAAGCGACAGCGACAAAAGCTTTTTTGTTATTTTCATATTATCACCCGTAATCATATAATCTGTTTATATTATTTCTTCTTTTGCCGATTCGGTGCTCTTTATTCTCGAGGAATATTCGGGATATTGTTTTGTGAATTTGTCTATGATGTCTTGTTCACCCCAGTAGTGCATCGGGTAAACGGCGTCGCAATTTACATTTTTTAAGAAGTAGAGCAGTCCGTCCGCGCTGTGCTCCCCTTGGCGCGGGTCGAGCGGAACGAAGGCGGCTTTTAGTTGAATGTTTTTGAGCTTGTCAATCTCCTTGCGGTATCGCGCCGTCATTTGTATGTTATCGGAGTCCGGCTCGCCCTCCCAGTACCAGTCGTTGAGGTCGCCTGCGTGGTAAATTATTCCCTCGTCGGTTGAGACGAGAAAGGCGACGCCGCTGTCCGTGGAACGCAGGGTTTTTATTTGTGTGTCGCCTATTTTGTATTCCTCACCGGGACATACGGTGGTTACGGGAGCGTTTTTCGGATATTTCTTGCGTGAAATATCATCTGATAAAACAGCCCGGTATTTCAGCCCCATATCGTCGAGCAGGGTGAAAACCTGCGGATTAAAGTGGTCGTGGTGAAAGTGACTGCAAAAAACGATTGTCTGTTTGTCTTTGTCGAGTTGAGGCAAGTCCCCTCGGTAGTAGTCAAAGATGTATTGGAAACTTTCGCACTTTACGGCAAAGCCGCTGTGAGAAATGTATGTTATCTTCATAAAGTCACCTCGCTTTTTCAATTTAATTATATCAAATTCCAAATTCATACACAACAAGATTTATAAAGGGAAAGCCACTCAGTTGATACTGAGTGGCTTTTTTGAATAAAATCGTTATTATTTGATTGCGAATTCAATTTTTTCGTCGGACCAATAGTCGGCTTCGTATTGAAGGATGACGGTCTTTGCGTCTTTCGGAACTTCGTAGTAAAGGACGGCGTTAAATTTCTTGCCCGCCGAAATAGTTTCCAAGTCGGTAGTCTTTGAATCGTCCATTAAGTATGCGGCTTCGTATGCTGTATCATCGGCGTAGCATTCGAAGGAGCCGAGGGATATATCCGTTGAGGATGTGTTTTCAAAGGTGAATGTCGCCCTGACATACTTCATACCGCTTTTCGGCGCGCTGTATTGTTCGTATTTCTTGAAGTCGGTGTCGCAACTTGTAAATGAGATTTTCAAATCTTCAACCTTGATTGTCTCTCCGGCGGTATAGACGCTTTTTTGCTCGGTTGAGTCGTCTGCGGCTGAAGTGGTAACCGAAGACTCGCCGTCAACTTTTTCGGGTTCGCCGCTTGAACTGCCGCCGATAATGATAAACAGTAAAACTAAGGCCGCGGCGACAGATGCCAAGATGATAATAGTTCTTTTCTTCTTCTTTTTCTTTTGAGCCTTTACAGCCTGCTCGTCCGTCATAGGGGCAGGTTGATTTTGCATAGGCGTTTGGTTATTATTGTTTGCCATTTTGCAAACCTCCTTTTGTATAGTGACCTTATTATACACTGATTAAAAGGAGATTAGGTGTGCTTACAGCACAACATTTAAAGTTATGGACTTGCTATAATAAAGCCAAATGATAATAAAACGGAACATACCGCGAAAACTATTTGAATTAAGATTTTTGTTCCTTTTCTTTTGTTTGCGATAAATTGGAGCCTGTCCGTCCAGTTTAAAAAGTTTGTCAGTATCGGAACCGGCACGGCGAAGCTGAAGAAAAAATACAAAAAATATAAACATCCGCTAAAAAAACTTTTCGCTGAAATTGGAGCAATGATAAGAAAAAAGTCTAATATCAGATAGTAAATACATGCGATTACACCGTGCCACCAAACACCTTGTCGGAAACCCGGAACAGTTCTTAAAATTTTGTTTTTGCGCCTTTTTTTCTGCAACGCACAAGTTATCTCGCAAATATCGCTGTATCTGTCCGCCTCGTCAATGCGCGTGGCTTTTAAAACTATTTCGCTTAAATATCCGCTCGTGAGCTTTTCGTGAGGAAGCTTTTTCGTTCTTATGTAATTTATCAGTACACCAACCGAGTAAATATCCGCCCTTTGGCCGGTTTGGTGAAATCCGAATTGTTCGGGTGCCGTAAAGCCCTGTGTTCCGAGAATTTGTGTGTCCAGGCTTTGATTGACCTTGACGGTTCTGCTGATACCGAAATCGATTATTTTAACCGTGCCGTCGGGGGTTATCATAATGTTATTAGGGTTGATGTCGCGGTGAATTATTCCGAGTTTGTGAACGGCTTCCAAACCGGCACACACTTGCAGGACTATTTGACTTGTCTGCGCTTCGTTAAGACAGCCTGCCACATCGAGATATTCGCTCAATGTTATTCCTGTCTCTTATACACATCTCCGAGCCCACGAGACAAGAGGCAATCT
>CALYOC010000086.1 GCA_945227095.1 uncultured Clostridia bacterium | reverse complement strand
GGCAAGATTTTTAACGCAGGTCAGGCAAAAATATGCCGTTTTAAACCATATCGGGCTCAACTCTCCTCACCTTAAAGTTTGATTGTAAGGAGTACTTATTGGAAATACGGTAATAATTATTACTGAAAAAGCCATTCTCGCTTGAGAATGGCTTTAATGCTTTTATTATCCTTTTTATTATTCTTCGTCGGGATTTTCCCAGTTGTGCCAGACATTTTGAACATCATCGTCGTCTTCGAGTGCGTCGATAAGCTTGATCATCATCAGCCTGTCGTGCTCGTCCGTGAGTGAAGTATAGGTCGAGGGGATAAATGCGACCTCCGCCTGTGCGAAGGAATAACCCTTTTCCTCCAATGCGTCTCTTACGGAGTCGAGGGCGGTGGGCTCTGTTTTGATTTCAAAAACGAGGTCCTCGTAATTGAAGTCATCGGCGCCGGCTTCGAGTGCGTCCTCCATAACCTTTTCCTCGTCTAAAACTTCTTCCTCGTTCTCGATAAGGATTACGCCTTGCTTTTCAAACATAAAACTTACACAGCCGCTTGTACCCATATTGCCGCCGAACTTGTCGAAAAAGTGGCGAACATTTCCGGCAGTTCTGTTTTTATTGTCTGTGAGAGTTTCAACAATTACGGCTACTCCCGAAGGACCGTAGCCCTCATATGTAATATTTGTGTATGAATTGCCGTTGCCTTCGCCGGAGGCCTTTTTGATAATGCGGTTGATGTTGTCATTGGGAACATTCATCGTTTTCGCCTTGGCGATAACGGCCTTTAACTTTGAGTTATTGGAGGGGTCGGGGCCGCCTTCTCTTACGGCGACGATAAGCTCTCTGCCTATCTTTGTCAATACCTTGCCGCGTTTGGCGTCATTTTCACCTTTTTTTCTTTTAATGGTGCTCCATTTGTTATGTCCGGACATATAAGTCCCCCTCCTTTAAATATAAATCTTCACTATTTTATCACATCATTTTAGATTTCTCAACCCTTTGGGGTAATGATTTTTAAGTTTTGAGCAACTTGCTTTTCCTCCGCCCAGGGAAATTCCCTCAACACAGACTACTGTATATCCGCTTACTCCCTCGGCGGCAATTTCTTCGCCGTGCAGGTATCTTTTTAGCTTTTCATCGTCTATATCAAATGATATTCGGTTTTTGAATTCGTCCTTATTAAAATCGGTGAAAAGGTTGTGAGAGGGGATAAAGCGGTTTTTGCCGACTTCTCCGAGGAAAACACCTGCTCTTATGATTCCTTTAAGACCTGTTTGCGGAAAATCCTTTGGCGGACAGAACACCTTGTTCCCTATAACAATAAGGTTTTCGGGCAAAGCGGTATTCATTGTCTGCTCCCAAAAGCTTTTGAGCTCCGGTGGAATTTTGCTCGGTGTAAATGCTTTATACTTTACAACATCTCCCGATTCGCTCTTTTTCATATTTGCGACAAAGTGACCTTCACCGCCGTCCATCGGAAAAATCCTTGAAGCGAAGGGCATACCGACGCCGCTTCGCGTGCCTTTTACCGGCGTATTTTGCGGTGAAAAGTCGCTGTGAAGCGAAAGAAAATTGCTGACGGATTTCTCGTTTTCCGTCGTGTTAAAGGTACAGGTGGAGTATGTTATTGTTCCGCCCGGACGGACAAGTCTTGCCGCACAGTTTAGTATTTTTTCCTGCCTGTCGGCGCAAAGGTATATGTTTTCCTCGCTCCAATCGTCGTAATCTGCCTTTTCGCGCCGCAGCATTCCCTCGCCGGAGCACGGCGCGTCAACGATAACCTTGTCGAAAAATCCGGGAAGCTGTTCGGCTAACTGTTCGGGTGAGCACGAGCTTACAACCGCATTTTTTAATCCCATTCGCTCAATGTTTGAAAGGAGTATGCTTGCGCGTGATTTATTTATTTCATTGCTCCACAAAAGTCCTGTTGATTTTAAAGCGCAGGCGGCATTTATACTCTTTCCGCCCGGCGCGGCGCACAGGTCGAGAACTTTTTCGTTTTCCTGTATATCTGCCGCGGTAACCACGCTCATAGCGGACGGCTCCTGCATATAGAATGCGCCCGCGTGGTGCAGGGGATTTGTTCCCATAGGCTCCCTGCTTTCTATGTAATATCCGTTTTCTGCAAACGGAGCCGGCTTTAGCTCATAGGGGAACACATTTAGCAGTTTTTCTTTGTCAGCTTTGAGTGTGTTGACAAACAGACCCATGAACGGAGGCTTGTCGCGTGCGCATAGAAAGTCCTTGTATTCCTCACCGAGAATATTTTTGATACTGTCGAGGTATTTTTTGTTAATCATCTATTTTTTTAAACCCTTCTCCGATTATATCCCGTGCGTCGGCAACGGTTATAAATGCGTTTTCGTCTTGTTTTTCGATTATGCTGTAAATATATGATATTTCGTTTGTTCGCACCGAGGTGAGAAGCAGATTTCTCTCGTCGTGCGTGTACGCGCCTTTTACGGGTATTATGGTTGCCCCTCTGCCGAGCGTTTTTGATATTTCAGAGTATATTTCATCGGCTTTTGTAGTGATAACCATAACGGTTTTACCTGTCGATATACCGAAAAGTATGCTATCTATAACCTTTGTGCTGATAAAGATTATCACGCACGAGTAAACCGCGCTTTCAAACGAGCGGTAAACCGCGTATGACAGTAATATGACAAACGCGTCTATTATGAGTATTACTCTGCCCATACTCAAATGCTTAAATTTTTTAGTGATGAATTTTGCCAATATATCAATTCCGCCCGTAGTCGAGCCGTTGGCGAAAATAAGCGCCAATCCGAGTCCGCTTGTAACTCCCGCGGCGAGAGCGGCGAGGAGCTTGTTCGAGGAGTATTTTGGCAGTATATCGGCAAAAATGTCAATAAATACGCTCGAAATCAGCGTGGAGACAGATGTGTTGATAATAAATTTTCTGCCAAGTTTTATAAATCCCGCTATAAATAGCGGGATATTTATTAGAATAGTCAAAAAGCCTATCGGTAAAATCGGGAATATATGATTTATAACCGTGGCTACACCCGAAACTCCGCCGAGAACAAGGGAGTTCGGAACACAAAAACTGTTTATGGAGATACAGTACAAAAAACTGCCCACCACCCAAAAAAATACATTTAATGAGTAGCGCGCAACTTTTTTCATATCTCTTTCAAAATCTCCTTTAATCGGTCGTATTGACCGTCAAGATAAAGGTATCCGATTAAAGTTTCAAAGCCGGTTGAATAGTGGTAATCACCTTCGCTTGCGTTTTTAGGAGTATGCGAGGTCGAGGCGTTTCTCCCTCTTTTGAATACGGAAAGCTCCGTTTCTGTCAGGGTGTCCATAATTCGCTTTATTCCCGCGCATTGGTTGACGGCGCTGACTTTCTCGGTTGTGGCCTTATGTAAGGAGTTGACAGGTCTGTTGCCTTCGGCAACCACCTGCTCTCTTGCGTACAGGGAGTGAACCGCGTCGCCTATAAATGCAAGAGTAAGCGGGCTGAGCCTGTTGGGATTTATCTCTCTATCGTTTAAAAACATATTAACCTCAGTCTATAAAATCAAATTCTACATCGTAGATGTTTACTGTATCTCCTTCGTTTATACCCTTTTGGCGCAGGGCTTCGATTATACCGCTTGTCTCTAAAACATGCTGGAAGTATTGGAGATTTTCGTAGTCGTTGGGATTTATCTTGTTCATAACCTTTACCAAGAAAGGTGCTTCGACATAGTAGATTCCGTTTTCTATGCTTATTTCGAAATGCTGAGGGTCCTTGTCCGAGAGAAGCTCCTCGGGTGAGAAGATTTCCTGCTCGTATTCTTTTATCGGCGGCAGGGTGGCGAGCTTTGCTGCGGCGGCGTTGATAATCTCTTTTGTGCCCTCTTTTATGGGAGCGCAGATTTCAAAGTATTGGAGTCCCTTGTCCTCAATGAATTTTCTGAAATCTTCAAGCTGTTCGTCGCTTGCCAGGTCGATTTTGTTGCCGGCAACTATTTGAGGCCGCTTTGCGAGCTCAGGGGCGAATTTTGCGAGTTCTTCATTTATTTTTTCAAAATCCTCTTTCGGGTTTCTGCCCTCGCTGCCTGCGACATCTACAATGTGAATAAGAAGTCTGCAACGGTCAACATGTTTGAGAAACTCGTGTCCGAGTCCGGCACCCTCGCCCGCACCCTCGATAAGACCGGGAATGTCCGCCATTACAAAGCTTGTGCCGTCTCCGAGTGAAACAACGCCCAAGTTAGGAACAAGTGTGGTGAAATGATATGCGCCGATTTTCGGCCGTGCTTGGCTAACTACGCTTATCAGAGAGCTTTTTCCGACGCTCGGAAAGCCTAACAGTCCTACATCTGCGAGCAGTTTGAGTTCAAGACTGATGTCCACTTCCTCGCCGGGTCTGCCGTCTTTTGCAAATCTCGGCGTCTGCCTGGTCGCGTTGGCAAAG
>CALYOC010000085.1 GCA_945227095.1 uncultured Clostridia bacterium | reverse complement strand
TCTATAACTCTATGTTCGGGTTAAAATATATCATTCAAAACGACTCTCAGTTCAACCCCAACGAAAAACTTTATACAAAAATTCTTTCCGATGTCGGAAAACTGAAAACCTACAAAAACAATTACTTCCTTCCCCCCGCCTTTGCCGTAAAACGCACCTTGGCAAATTATGGGGATACGCAGGCCTCGAATCCCTTTGAAGTTCAAAACAACTTTATAAAAGAAGCGACGGGAATTGAGGAAGATGTCTTTAAACCGATTCAGGTCGAGCTCGGCGGCTGCACCAACTGCTATGTCAGTGGATTTGACAGCTCTGTTCAGAACAACTTCACCGTAACAGATACCGAGTCCTATGCGGCATTTGTGACGATGTTTGATGTTCCGAAAACGGCAAATGTATATCTGTATTACGGCACACGCTCTCTTTCGGATATTGATATAACCACCGAGGAATACAACATTCAACAAACGATAGGCGTCGAGCCCTATATTCTCGACCTCGGAGAACTTCAGAAATCGGAAAAGGTAAGCATAAATGCGAATGTTTCCGACGACGCAGACGAAGGTTGGTTCTACACCTACGCATACTATCTTGACGAATCAGTATGGGAAAAGGCATATAACCTCTTAAAGGGCGGCGAAATGAAAATAACCGAGTTTGACGACACCTCTCTCAAGGGTGAAATTGAACTCGACAGCTCGCAGATAATCTACACTTCAATTTCGTATGATGAGGGCTGGAGCGCATATGTGGACGGAAAAAAAGCTCCCGTTGTTAAAATCGCCGACACCTTCTTGGGTGTTAAGGCGAATTCGGGAGACCGCGAAGTAGTTTTGAAATACACGCCTAAAGGACTTAAAGCGGGTATAATTATATCAGCGGCAGCTGTTTTTTCAGCAGGAATGTATGAAATCTTAAAATGGTTTATCGTAAGAAAAATAAGAGATTTCATTAAAAAAATTTAATCCACACGAAATATATAACTAAAGGGCTGTTATTTCAGCCCTTTTTATTTCAATAGATTTAAAAAAATGAAGGATATTTTAGGATTAAAAGAAATCATCCGATAAGAAGTACACGGGAGTGTGAAAATCAGGCTTCAATAAATCGGACATATATAATATGACAAAATTTTACAAGATATATTTAATTTTTTCTACTTTTTTAATCATTGAAAAATTGTCGAAAAATTAGTACAATTAAAACAGGTGAAAAATTCATCGCAAAGGATTTAAAATACAGGAGGAAAAATTTATGCCGGATATTCTTGAAGAACACCGCACTTTACCCAACGGCCCTCTGGCTCTTATTGCAACAAAAGGAAGTGAAGCACTTTTAGACAAAGTGGACAAATACATTTCCGGTTGGCGCAAAGAGAGCAAAAGCGACTTGATTGAAGAAGGCTATGTAAAAGACACATACGAAGTAAAAATCAGCCTCCCTCGCTTCGGTTCGGGTGAAGCAAAAGGAACACTTACGCAGAGTGTTCGCGGAATGGATGTTTACATTCTCTGCGACTGCTTTAACTACGGTGTGACATACGAAATGTACGAAATGCAGGTTCCTATGAGCCCGGACGACCACTTTTCCGATTTAA
The DNA here is from genome assembly GCA_945227095.1 of uncultured Clostridia bacterium. Lineage (GTDB taxonomy): Bacteria > Bacillota > Clostridia > Oscillospirales > Acutalibacteraceae > CALYOC01. Next base: position 2,860 of record CALYOC010000085.1, on the reverse strand, counting down.
AAAGGGTTATCGCGGCAATCAGCGGACACGCAAACAGAATTACGGTTATTATGCCCATGCTTTACGAGGGCAGGCAGCACAAGAGAGCCGTCAGAGAAAGTCTTGACTGCGCCATCGCACTCCAGGAACTCAAAAATCTCGGTGGTGAAAACATTGTGACATTCGATGCACACGACCCCAGAGTTCAAAACTCTATTCCACTTTCAAGCTTTGAAAATATCCGCACTTCCTATCAGATGATAAAGGCGCTTGTAAACACAGTGCCGGACATAAAAATCGACAAAGAACACTTGGCAATCATCTCCCCCGACGAGGGTGGAATGGGTAGATGTATCTTCTACGCAACGGTTTTGGGACTCAATGTCGGTATGTTCTACAAAAGACGCGATTACACAAAGATTGTAAACGGAAGAAACGCAATCATTTCCCACGAATACTTAGGTGACTCCGTTGAAGGTAAAGATGTAATCATCGTTGATGATATGATTTCTTCCGGCGACTCAATGATTGACGTTGCCAACCAGCTTCGCAAACTCAAGGCAAAGAGAGTATTTATCTGCTCCTCCTTCGGTCTTTTCTGCAACGGACTTGAAAGATTCGATAAAGCATACGAGGACGGACTTATCGAAAAGGTATTTACAACAAACTGTATTTATATTCCCGACACACTCAAGGAGAAGGAATGGTTTGCAGAGGTTGATATGTCAAAATATATCGCTCACATCATCAACACCTTGAATCACAATATTTCTATTGCACCGATTCTCAATACGACAAACAGAATTCATTCCTTCCTGGCGAAAAAAGGCATTGAAATTAAGACGGATAAATAATCCTTAATCGCAAAAATACAGATTTTAAATAAATTTAAGTTAAAACCACCGAATTTTCTTCGGTGGTTTTGTCTGTTATATCGAAATTTGTTAAATATAGGATTTTTTATTGTATTTGGCTTATTTTTATGTTTTAATATATATTGATAGAATATTTATTTATATAGGAGGAGAAAACATTGTCATACGATATTGCTATTATCGGTGCAGGCGTTTCCGGTGCTTTAATTGCCAGACAGTTGAGCAAATATGACTTGAAAATCGCTCTCATCGAAAAAGAAAACGATGTTGCCATGGGCAGTACAAAGGCAAACACCGCTATCGTTCACGCAGGATACGACGCAAGAATCGGCACATTGAAGGCAAAACTCAATGTCAAGGGTTCCAAAATGATGTCTCAGGTGTGCGAAGAACTGAATGTGCCGTATAACAACCTCGGTTCACTCGTTATTGCTTTTAACGAGGAAGAGGACAAAAAAATCGAAGAATTGTACCAAAGAGGTATCACAAACGGCGTAGAAGGCCTTAAAATCGTCGGTAAAAATGTTTTAAAGGAAATGGAGCCTTGCATTACCGACGAAGCCACTACCGCACTTTGGGCGCCCACAGCGGCAATCGTATGCCCTTATGAACTTACAATCGCCGCCACCGAAACAGCGGTTACAAACGGCGTTGAATTTTTCAGAAATGCAAAGGTTAACAGCATTCACAAAAGTGACGACAAGTTTACCTTGAGAACGCGTATCGGTGATATTGACACAAAATAGATAATCAATGCCGCAGGTCTTTTCAGCGGTGAAGTAGCAAAAATGATCGGCGATGACTCAATTGAAATTGTTCCGAGAAAAGGCGAATACTACCTTCTCGACAAGACCGCAAGGAGCAAGGTAAACCACGCACTTTTCCAATGCCCGAGCAATATGGGTAAGGGTATTCTTGTCTCCCCCACCGTTGACGGAAATGTCCTTCTCGGACCGACAGCCGAAACAGTAGATGATAAGGAATGCACCGCCACAACAATCGAAGGCCTTAACACCGCAAGGTTGATGGCACAAAAGACAATTCCTACCGTAAATGTCAGAGATTCAATCACAACCTTCTGCGGACTTCGCGCCCACAGTACAAACAGTGATTTCATCATCGAGCCGAGCAAGGTTGACAACAGATTTATCAATGTTGCGGGTATTGAATCCCCCGGATTGAGTGCCGCTCCTGCAATCGCCGAATATGTCGAGGACATACTTAAAACAATAATGGTTGATATGCCTGTCAAGGAAAGCTACACAATGACACGCAAGGCTCCCGTCAGATTCAGACATATGACCACCGAGCAGAGAAAAGCCCTCGTTGAACAAAACAGCGCATACGGAAGAATTATCTGCCGTTGCGAAACAATCACCGAAGGCGAAATTATAGACGCAATTCACGCACCTGCCGGCGCAAGAGATATTGACGGAGTTAAGCGCCGCACAAGAGCCGGTATGGGACGCTGTCAGGGCGGTTTCTGTTCAAGCAAGGTGTTGGACATTCTCGCCAGAGAATTAGACCTTCCCAAGACAGAGATAACTAAATTCGGCCGCGGTTCAAAAATTCTTTTTGAAAAGACAAAGTGAGGTGGGACAAATGCTTAAATATGATTTAGTAGTTGTAGGCGGCGGTCCCGCCGGTATGGCGGCCGCTTTAAAGGCAAAGGAATCGGGAGTAGAAAAGATTATCATTCTCGAAAGAGATGAGCATCTCGGCGGTATTTTGCAACAATGCATACATACAGGCTTCGGTCTTCACCACTTTGGCGAGGAACTGTCCGGTCCCGAATACGCAAACAGGTTTATCGACGAAGTTGAGAAAACGGACATTGATGTTAAAACCGACACAATGGTAATAGACATCAACAGCGACAACCTTGTTACAGCAGTCAGCAAGAAACACGGAGTTATGGAAATTCAAGCCAAAGCCGTTATACTTGCAATGGGATGCCGGGAAAGACCCGCAGGTGCAATAGGTATTGCCGGTGACAGACCCAGTGG
>CALYOC010000084.1 GCA_945227095.1 uncultured Clostridia bacterium | reverse complement strand
CCTGTCACACGGTGCAAGATAAGTAAAAGTGACCGCATAATCAAATTCAACAATTCCGGCTCGGTTGCGAATCATTCCCTCCGCTCTTACGGGCGTTTGGAAGAAGGATTCTTCTCCGCCTGCGATGTGCGAGAAATCAACATCGGTTTTGACGGGCAAGCACTCGCCTTCGTTATTAAATACATTTTTTACGCTAATCAACATATTACCACCGAAATATTATATATTTATAAATTAAATTTGTCAATACAAAATTACAAATTATTAGGGCGGTTGCCCGCCCCAATGTGATGATTAAATAACTTCAGCGTATTTAAACATTTCAATCGGAAGATTTTCTTTATCCTCTGAGAGTGTTAAGTAAAACTTAACATCATTCTGCTTTGAAACGCCTTCAAGCTTTGCAAGAAGCTCTGCCACCTGGTCATAGTTTCTTCCTACAATTCTGAATGTCGCATCGATGAATATATCAGTTACATCATAGTTGCCTGCACAAATTCCGCAGATAAAACCATAAAGCTTATCAACTCCGGAAACACCGTAGTAATCAGTATCAAGCAAACGCGCTTTGTTGGTTACATTGAAGGTGAGGTTGGGCTCTTTTTCGATACAAACGACATTACCTTTTGAAGCGGAGGTAGTCTCGTTTACCAAATCAACCATCTTCTTTGTTTTTCCGGAACCTTTTTTACCAATAATAAGAGAAATCATAGTCTCTCTCCTTCCTATATTTTTACCGCGTTTGCGGTTATTTTTAATTTATTCTTGATTCAAGTTCTTTCTTTCTGTCCTCAAATCCGGGCTTTCCGAGAAGTGCGAACATATTTTTCTTATAACTTTCAACACCGGGTTGATTGAAAGGATTCACACCCAAGGTGTAGCCGGATACTGCACAGGTTTTTTCCATAAAGTAAATGAAATAGCCGATTTCAAATTCGTTTATCTCCGGCATTTCCAAAACTACATTTGCAACTCCGCCGTCACAGTGAGCCAACACGGTGCCCTCAAACGCCTTTTGGTTGACATAGGACATTGTTTTACCTGAGAGGAAATTAAGTCCGTCTAAATTGCCCTCAACCTCTCCTAATGTCAAATCGGTCTGCGGCTTGACGCTGTTTACAACGGTTTCAAATAGTAATTCGGCACCGCTCTCCTGAATATACTGACCGAGAGAATGAAGGTCGGTTGAGAAGATAACCGAGCACGGGAAAAGTCCCTTTCCGTCCTTGCCCTCACTCTCGCCGAACAGTTGTTTGTACCATTGCGCCATCATATCAAAGCAAGGCTCGTAGGAAGCCAAAAGTTCAACTTTTTTACCCTTGCGGTACATAATATTTCTAATTGCGGCGTATTTGTAGCAATCGTTCTTGCTCAAATCGTCATCATTGAGATTTTCCTGCGCAAATCTTGCTCCGCGCATAAGCTCGTCAATATCAATACCTGCAACGGCAATCGGTAAAAGTCCTACCGCAGTGAGTACGCTGAAACGACCTCCGACATTGTCGGGAACAACAAATGTTTCCCAGCCCTCTGCGTCGGCAAGCTGCTTCAAAGTGCCTTTTTCTTTATCCGTTGTGGCGTAGATTCGGCTTTTAGCGCCCTGCTTGCCGTATTTGTTCTCAAGAATTTCCTTGAACACTCTGAACGCGAGCGAGGGTTCGGTTGTAGTGCCGGATTTAGAAATTACATTTACCGAAAAATCTTTGTTCTCGCAAATCTTAATCAAATCATTGAGCGCAGTCGAGCTGATTGTGTTTCCGGCGAAATAGATGTCCGGCGTGTCCTTATCGAGTGAGTTGTAATTGTGTGACTTTACCGCTTCGATTACTGCTCTTGCCCCCAAGTAAGAGCCGCCTATACCGATTACGATAAGTATATCGTCTTTTTTAATTCTTTGTGCGGCGGATTTAATTCTTGCAAATTCTTCCCTGTCGTAATTTGTAGGTAAATTCACCCAACCTAAAAAGTCATTTCCGAGACCGTCCGCTCTGCTCAATGTTCCTGCAGCCGCGACGATTTCCGGGGAAATCTGTTTGATTTCGTCTTCGCTGATAAAACCTTCTAAATATTTTGTATTTAACCTTAAAGGCATTTTCATAACCTCCTGCATTTCTTATAATCATTTTACATTATCAAACACTTTTTTTCAATACTAAAAATTGAAATTTAATAGATATTTCACATAAGTTGATGTTTTTATAGATTTCAATGTGTTCATAATGTAAAAGCAGGAGGAAAAACCGGTTTTTTGGAGGTAATTCTGTTTATTTACTGACACAGCTTAAAAGCAACTTTTTTAGCACTGTAAAATAAGTCAGCTTCTTAATATTAGCGGAGCTGATAAGGTAAATTTTACCGACGGTTTTACCGTTCACCTTAAAGACAAGCTTTCCGATTTTTTGTCCCTTCTCAATCGGTGCACTTAAACTTTTCGGACTTTCTATGCTCATTGTGATACCGTCGCTGCTTCCCTTTTCAACCAGGATTTTCGCCTCTTTATCAAACACCGGCGTGATTTCCCCTTCTTCACCGCCGACAATCTCAATTTTAGAAATTTTTCCGACATCTATTTTAGGGTTGACGCTCTCGAAATTAGCGAATCCCCAATCGAGCAAATTAGCCGCTGACTCAAACCTTTCCTCGCTTGTTTCAGAGCCCAAAATCACGGAAATTAAGGATGTTCCCGAACGCGTTGCACTCGCGCTTATACAGAATCCCGCCTTACTCGTAGTTCCGGTCTTCAAGCCCGTTATACCGGAATATGACCTAATGAGCCGATTGGTGTTGACAAGCTCCGTCTTACCGCCTCTTAAAGAGTCCATCCAAATCGTTGTATATTCCAAAATTTCCTTATGCTTTAACAACTCCCTACTCATAACCGCAATGTCGTATGCGCTCGAATACTGCTTTTCAGTCGTGTCGGCAAGCCCGGTGCAGTTATCAAAATGTGTGTTGTTCATTCCCAACTCTTTTGCTCTGTCATTCATCAGTTTGACAAAGCCCTGAGCGCTGCCGGCTACCGCTTCGCCGAGAAGTGCGCAGGCGTCATTGGCACTTGCGACCGCCGTCGCCTTTAAAAGTTCGAGCACCGAAAACTGCTCTCCCTCCTCCATCCAAATCTGTGAACCGCCCATTTTCTGCGCGTATTTTGAGCAGGCAATTTTATCTTCATACCTGAGCTTGCCGTCCCTTATGGCTTCCATAACCAACAGCATAGTCATTATCTTTGTAACGCTTGCCAGCGGAAGCTTTTTATTTTCATTCAATCTATAAAGTACCGTTCCGCTGTCCGCGTCAATGAGAATCGCGGCCTTTGCCTTGACAAGTGAGTTCTCCGAAGAATTGTTTTCACCGACATCCGCCTCAACACTTGAAGCATTTGAGCCCTCGGCTTGAGCGCAGACACATACAGACAAACCCACAAGCATACTCAGGCAAATAATTACCGATAGCATTTTTTTAATCATAAATAACACCTCTACAAAAATGTATGCCGAAAAAACAGACAATATCATTGAAAATTAAGTGTAAATAGAGTAAAATAGATTAAAATCAAATTGAGGTATTTAATAATGAAAGCGGCATTTTACACGTTGGGCTGTAAAGTTAATCAATATGAAACGCAGGCCATGCGAGAAATTTTGAAATCAAATGGTTACGAAATAGTTTCGCACGACGAAAAGGCAGATATATACATTGTCAACTCCTGCACCGTAACAGCAGCGAGTAATCAGAAAACACGGCAGGCTGTGAGAAATTTTAAAAGACAAAATCCACAGGGGGTAGTTCTTTTGTGCGGTTGTATGAGTCAGGCGTTTCCCGAACAGTCACAGGCTATCAATGAAGCGGATATTATCATAGGTAATACCGACCACAAACAAATTGCCGTTTTGTTAGAAAAATACTTTACGGAGAAAAAACGAATTATCGAAATAACTCCTCACCTGCGAGGAGAAAAATTTGAAAGTACTTCAATCACCGATTTTGAAGAAAGAACAAGAGCGATTATTAAAATCGAGGACGGCTGTGACAGATTCTGTTCATACTGTGAGATTCCTTTTGCCCGCGGCCATGTTCGCTCAAAGCCGATCGACGATTTGAAGAACGAAGCAAAGCGGCTCGCTGACAAGGGATACAAAGAGATTGTGCTTGTAGGAATCAATCTCTCCGCGTATAAAACCGAGAACGGCGAGGATTTGGGTGACGCGGTAATTGCCGTAAACGCGATTGAGAAAATAAAAAGAGTTCGGCTCGGCTCACTCGAACCGGACCATATGAGCGAAGAAATGCTAAGTAAGTTCAAGCAATGCGAGAAGTTTTGCCCGCAGTTTCATCTGTCCTTGCAAAGCGGCTGTGATAAGACTTTAAAAAATATGAACAGGCATTATGACTGTGATTTTTACGAAGACCTTTGCACAAGACTGCGTAAAAGTTTTGATGACGCTTCAATCACAACCGATGTA
>CALYOC010000083.1 GCA_945227095.1 uncultured Clostridia bacterium | reverse complement strand
AGACTTCATACTTGCGACCATTGTCTTGTATTCGGGCGGAAGTTTTTGTCTTAAAACCGCTTCGTCCTTGAGGTTGTATTGTGAAAAATCGAATCCCTCTATATTTAGATTTTTAACAATGCGGTACATTACGATTATCTCTTTTGAGGTAAACTCCTTTTTGAGAGCGTCTACCATATCGCCGGCGGTTACCGCGTCGCACTCGGAGACAACTTTAAGGGCGCGGAATAAATAACGCATAATGTCGGAATCGGCTATATGTGTGCCGCTGTCCCTTACTGCTTGAAGTCCGTCGTCAAGCAGGGGCAGGAATATATCGTCCACCCATATTACACCGTCAACGCCTTCAATGTTTGAAATTGCGCCTTTTAAGGAAATGATTTCTCCGATGTCGGAATCCTTAATCATCGCGCTTGCGTTTCCGCTCGCGCCGAATGATTTTTGCATTTGAACAAGTCCCTGTTTGGTATTTGAATCATCGGGAAGGTAATAGGTGTCGTCGTAATTGATGTTTACAAAGCCGCAGCATACAGAAAATGCCGCAACCATGACTGCAAAGACAATTATTATGACAATTCTGCCTTTTACCAGACCTTTGGAAATTATCCTTAAAAATTTAGGTGCGCCCATAAGTTTTCCTCGCGAGTAAAGTTATTTAATAAATCTTAATATTTAGAATTATTGGTATTTCAGTGGGGGTTTAGACATATTTTTCAAGGAATGACCAAACCCTCGGCCAGTATATTTCCGGATGAGTTTTGTTTGCCTTTGCGTGAATGGCGTCGGGGATGAGCAGTTTTTCTTTTTCTGTCGGGCACGCCTCGTAAAGCGGTTCCATCATTCTTGTGGGAACGAAGGTGTCCTCCTCGCCGTGAACGAAGAACATCGGAACAGTCGCTTTCTTAACACCTTCAATCGGTGAGGCGTCATATAAGCTGTAACCCGCTCTGAGCTTGCAGAAGAAATTGAGGAAGGGGATAAGCGGATTTTTCGGAAGCTTTGCGGCGCTGTAAATAACATCGGCAAATTGCTCGTCCGCGCTTGTGTAGCCACAGTCCTCGACAATACATTTGACATTGGGAGGAAGCTTTTCTCCCGCGGTTATCATAACGGTTGCCGCGCCCATTGAAACGCCGAAAAGGGCGATGGAAGCGTCCTTATCCATTTTGATTATCTCGTCAATCCATTTGAGTACTGTCAAGCGGTCGTTGTATCCCATTGATACAAACTTTCCGTCGCTTTGACCGTGAGCGATAAGGTCGGGCAAAAGCACCTTGTAGCCCTTGGCTACAAGGTTTTGGTCCGCGTTAAACATACGAACCATCATAGCGGCATTGTTTCCGTAGCCGTGAACGAGGATAATCCATTTGTGTGTGTCGGGCGTGTCATAGAGATAGGCGCGGAGTTTCTTGCCGTCAGTGCCCTGCGTCCAAAGGACCTTGTGGTCATCGTCAAGCTCCATTTCGCATTTCATCAAGCGCACTCTTTCATCAAGCGGATAATCGTCATATTTTTTTTCAAGTTCGGGGTATGTACCGGGAACGGCAATGGTTTTTTTGATTTTCTTAATCTTAAAGGCGTCCATAAAAATGGGGGACTTCCTGACAAGCGTAAAGTCAACAAGCAGCCAACCGAAAATAAAAAGAATAAGTAAAACGGCCGCGATGACTATGCCGAATACAATTAAAAATGTTTTCATCTGTTTTTCTCCTCAATCATTATATATTATAGAACAATTATATATTATGCAAAAAAAAAACTCAATAGCTATTGAAAAAATAATAGTCATTTGATACAATATCATCATAAAAATAATAATTAAGTTTAGGAGATTTGACTATGATTATTACCCCGGAAAACAGTATTAGAGATGTTTGCCGCACCCCGGTAGGCAAGGACCTTGTGGACCTCATTTCTCTGCATTTGGGAATTTCCGATAAGGTTATCAAGAACCCGGCTATGAGCCTGATTAAACTCAAGCATATTCCGAAACTTGCCGGCGACAAATTCCCCAAGACAACTGTTGACGATTTGTGTACGGTTTTGAACTACTGCTCCGACCCGATTATTTCCAACGGCGAGGTTGAGGAGAAATGGTGGAAGGAAGCTGTTTTTTATCAGATTTATCCCCGTTCTTTCTGTGACGGAAACGGTGACGGAATCGGAGACTTGAAAGGAATTATCAGCAAACTCGATTATTTAAAGGATTTGGGTGTTGATGTTCTTTGGCTCAGCCCGATATACGATTCTCCGAATGATGATAACGGTTACGATATCCGCGATTACCGCAAGATAATGACCGAGTTCGGCACGATGGAAGACTTTGACGAGATGTTGGAGCAAATCCATTCCAGAGGTATGAAGCTCGTTATGGACTTGGTTGTAAACCACACCTCCGATGAGCACGAATGGTTCCAAAAGGCGCTTGCCGGTGACGAGAAGTATAAGAATTACTACATTTTCAGATAGGGCAAGGGCGCGGGTGTTGCTCCGATCAACTGGACCTCTTGCTTCTCCGGCTCTGCCTGGAATTACTATCCCGAGCTTGACGAGTGGGCACTGCACCTTTTCTCCAAGAAGCAAATGGACCTCAACTGGGAAAACCCCGAGCTTCGCGCAGAGGTCAGCGATATGGTAAACTGGTGGCTTGAGAAGGGCGTTGACGGCTTCCGTATGGATGTTATCTCGCTGATTTCCAAGAGGGAAGGTCTCCCGGACGGAAATGAGTTTATCGGTCAGTTTATGTTCACGGGTATGGAGCATTGCTTCTGGGGTCCCAAACTTCACGAGTATTTGGCTGAGCTTCAGGAAAATGCTTTTTCAAAGCACGCCGCGTTCAGCGTCGGAGAAACTCCCGGCGTCGGCGTTGAGATGAGTAAATACCTCACCGATACCTCCCGTAAAGAGATAGATATGGTATTTATCTTTGACCATTTGGAAATCCCCGGTAAGGAGAGATTTGACGATTATACATATGACCTGAAATATCTCAAAAAGATGTTCTCGAAGTATCAGACGCTTGACGGCTCATCATGGCCGAGTCTGTTTACCGAGAACCACGACAACCCGAGATTCTTGTCAAAGGTCACCAAATCCACTAAAAACCGCGTACCGCTGGCTAAGCTTATCGCGGCATTTATCCTCACCTTGAGAGGAACTCCGTTTATTTTCCAAGGTCAGGAAATCGGTCAAATCAACTGCGATTTCAAATCTATTGACGAGATTCGCGATATTGAGTCTATCAACAGGTATCATCATATGATTGATACCGGAGCTATGACGCAGGAAGAAGCCTGGAATATGGTTTTGGCAGGCAGCCGTGACCACGCGAGAACTCCCGTTCAGTGGAGCAACAGCGAGTATGCCGGCTTCTCGACAACAGAGCCGTGGTTGAGGGTGAATGACGATTATGTCAACTGTAATGTCGAGGACGAATTGAAAGACGAAACCTCCGTTCTCAATTATTACAAGAAACTTCTCAAATTCAGAAAGTCCACAAAGGCTATGCCATACGGTGAATTTGAACCTGTTAAGACAAGCGATAAGTTCTTCTGCTACTATCGTACATATGCGCAGGAGAGATATTATATCGAAATGAACCTGACTGATGAAAGAGTGAGCAGACCGAGAGCTCCGGAGGGCGAATTGGTTCTCGGCTCCTACAACAATATGACGGTCGATTACTTCCGTCCGTATGAAGTTAATATTTACAAGGTTTAATTGTAATATAAGAAAATTTAAAACCACCGAAGATGCGTCGGCATTTTCGGTGGTTTTAGCGCATTACTGTGGCAAAAAGTACAGTTTAGAAGTATTTTGTATTGATTATTATTTTGCGGATTTTAAAACGCGGTTGCCTTTGTGAACCGTGTTACTTTTGACCTCGTTTTGCTCTCTTTGTCTGTCAAGGTGGGAATTTCTGTAATAGATACAGAGATTTATTAAAAGCATAACAAGGTTGATGATGTATGCCACTAAAACATAACTGTAATTTTCAGTTGCTATTTTAGCGGTTATTCCCGCGATATATCCCACGATGATAAGATAGATGAAAAATTTGCTCATTCCGGCTGCGGTGCGCGATTTGTAGTTTTTGTAGATTGAAATAGGCCATGATACACCAAAGCATATGAGCATTATTGTTTCTAAAATTTCCGGCATTGTAATCCCTCTTTTTTATATTTGATTATTTCTTTCGCTAATATAATATCATTGACAACTCATAAAGTCTAATATATAATAATTATAATAATCATAACAAATTTGTTATAAAAGGTGATACTATGGAAATAACACAGCTGAAATACTTTTATCAAACTGCCGTTGAGCAACATGTCACCTCTGCTGCAGAGAAACTGCATATCGCTCAACCGGCTCTCACCAGCTCAATTCATAAGCTGGAGGACGATCTCGGAGTTCAGCTTTTTTCTCCGAAGTGAAGGGGAATTGTCCTGACAGAGTACGGAAAATATA